>JBFWYF010000222.1:0-9381 GCA_050186685.1 Pirellulaceae bacterium | reverse complement strand
AGACGGTCATCCGACCGACGATTCGCAGTTCAACGTGGCTATCGCGTTTCAGGTGACGTGCCAGTTCCCCAATGGTGTGGAGCTGCTCATCCGGGACGACACCGAGAACGGCATCACGTTTGAAGGCGAGAAGGGGACCATTTTCGTCAGCCGCGGCGCCTTGCGCGGGCCGGCGGTCGACGAGTTGGCTCAGCATCCGCTGGGCGACGATGTCCTCCGGCGGTTGTACAAGGGACGCGAGCCGGGCGATCACATGCGAAATTTCTTCGAGTGCATCAAGACGCGCGAGCAGCCGATTTCCGATGTGTATTCACATCATCGCGCCATGACGACTTGCCACCTTGCGAACATTGCCATCCGGCTGGGCCGGAAGCTGCAGTGGGATCCGCAGCAGGAGCAGATCGTTGGCGATGAAGCGGCGAATGCCTGGCAGCGGCGCGAGCAACGTAAGGGCTACGAGATCACGGTCTGAAGTAGTCCGCCCAGTGTGGTCCGCCCAGTGTGGTCCGCCGGTTCCCCGGCGGCTCTGCGCTCTCTGCTGTCCCTCATTCGTCGAGCGGGTCCCTCTTTCTGGCGAAAGGGGCTACGAGAGTGGCCCGCCGGCGCTGCGCACTCGATTACCGGCTGCGGCGCAGCACCCGATCAAACAACGCGTATGCCTTTTCGCGCATCTCCGTCGGAAAATCGTGATCACAGTCAGGATGCTCCAGCTGCAGGTGATCGGCGGCTCCATGCAACGAAAAGACCGGCTTGGCCGCAGCCACGACGCGATCGACGCTCGCAGCGCGAAAATTCGCGTCGTGCAGCGGTGCAACGATCAACACGTGTCGCGGCGCCAGCGCTCCAACCAGCTCGTGGAAATCAAACGGGATCTCGGCCAGCCGGCCACGGTAACCGGCCAGCTTGGGCATGTACCGAGTTTGCGTCCAGCCTTTCTCCGGGAACCAGACCTTTTCCGCGCCGTCGTAATAGTCCAGGAATGAATCCAGTCCGCAGCTGGTGACAACGGCCTTGATTCGTTCGTCAAATACCGCCGTGTAGACCGAGTTATGGCCTCCTAGCGAATGACCGATGGCACCGAAGCCAGCCGGGTCGACGAAGGGCAGGGTGGCCAGCAGGTCCAGGCCGCGCCTGTTGTCCCAGATCGCCTTCATGGTCCCACTTTCCCACCCCAGCTGCAGGACGTTGGGTTGATACTTGGCGAGCAGCGGATAATTGGGTGCCAGCGTCACATACCCACGTTCGGCAAGTTCACTCGCGTATTGACGATTGGGCCGTCCGCCGAGTCCCACGACGACGCCATGTCCCACCACGTTGTCCGTACCGTGCAGGCACAGGATAGCGGGGACGCGCTGACCTGGGTTCTCCAGCAGCTTCTTGGGGACGAGCAGGTAAGCCGGAACGCGCGAGTCAGGCTCGGACGCGTAAGTGATAAGACGTCGCACGTAGGTACCACAATCGACTTCTTCTTCGACTCGCATATCCAGCGGACACCGCTTCTCCGGGCCCGGCAAGGGGCCCATGACGGATTGGGCGCCAGCCAGGATTTCTGCTCGGCGATGCTGCCAATCGGCGACGGTCCGCACAGGCTGCAGCCGCTGTTGCTCATCCCGGTACACCAGCAACTGATCCCGGGGCAGTCGCTGCGGAGCCGGCTCGGTGGTCGCCGCTGCGACCACGGGCTCCGGACTCGCGTATTGCGCGAACACGACCTCGCGACGTGCACGGTGGATGCCGACCAGTCCACCGCCTGCGGCGTCGAACGCAATGCCTTGCCCGGTGAAAGGCACGGATTGTTTCTCGACGAGTTGTACGACTCCGGCCGCCGAGGATGGCACGCGCAGGCGGAACAGCACGGGATCATCGTGGCCGGTGGCGATCAAGTGGCCATCCAGAAACATGCCGCCCGACAGGCTATACGTTCCTAGCTCCCGGAGGACCGCCTGGGCGTACGTCCAGCGCCCTTTTTCCTGCCATTGGTCGTTGAACTGCACGAGAAACGTCTGAGCGTTGTCGGCGCCGTAGCGAGCAAAGTTACACCACCAGAAATCGTCGTGTCGCACGACCCATGTCAGACTGCCCCCATAGTTGCCGAAGTCGTGAAACGTGGACAGCTGCATCGAGTCGGGCTCAAGGACTTTGATTTCGCTCTGCTCGGGCTGCCGTGGGTAATTCGAGTGGGCGCAATAGAGCCGCCCCTGCCAGAAGTAGCCGCTGTTCAGGTGCTGGGCGCTGCCGGAGCTGACGGCTTCGCGCTGACCCGTGTGCCGGTCGTAGCGGGCGATTTGGGTACTGGCGATGGCAAAAAACTTGGTATCCGTCGCCGCAGCGGCCTGGACGGCCTCGGCCGCTGGAAACCGGGACGTCGCCACCCAGGTCGTTGTGTCGGCCACGGCCGGCAGCGATCCCAAGGCGAGGGCGAACAACAACAGCGCATTCCGGAGAGCGTGCCGCATGAACATGATTTTCTCCCGTAAGTTACCAGGGGGACGCCCAGATTGTGCCGAATCTGGCGGCGAATAAAAGTGCTGATCTGCGGATTCGCGCATTTGTCAGGCGGAACATTCCGGAGCATGGCGTGGCTCGATGCATAAGCAACAAGGCGGGAAATTCTGGAAGAAGATTTGACCGCCGGCCATTCATGACGTACCCGTTGTAATAGCTGCGGAGCAGGGTTCACCTGTCACGGCTCCCCGGGGCAGCCACTCCACTCGGCTCCACACCCGGCGCTTGTCTCCTCCGCTAGTCCACCGTCTGCTCCCGCTGGAAGTCTCCCGCATGCCACGCTGGTTCTGTTGCAGGATCAAGGCCATGTTCTCACCACGCGATAAACGGGCCTGCCGCCGTCGCGGCACCACGGCGGTGGAATTGGCGTTCATCCTGCCGGTCTTCTTCACGCTCACGTTCGGGCTGATCCACGTCTGTCACGCGCAAATGGTCGAGTACGTGTTGAAGAGCGCGTGCCGCAATGCCGCCCGCTACGGCTCGGCGGGGACCGTATCCACGGCAGAGGTGACGGCCAGGCTGGAGGAACTGCTCGCGTGCGCCGTGGATCCCTCCCTGGTTACCGTCATGGTGAAGAACGGCGATTCGATGGAAGACGGCGAGAATCTCCCAGAAACGACCGCGGATTATGAGGCGTTACCGAACATCGAGCTGTCGACGGCGGAACCGCGGCAGCTGTTCATTGTGCGAGCGTCCGTTCCCTACAACAGCGTTTCCATTATCTCGCTGCCGTACTGCGATCAGCTGACGATCGTCGCGGAAGCAATCATGCGGCACGAGTAATCACTCCCCACAGCAAGGAACTGAGGTATGCGGATTCCACCACGGCGCCCCGCGCGGAAGCGGCGCGGAACGGTCAGCGTCGAAATGGCACTGGTCGCTCCCGCGCTCGTCGCGATCATGGCCGGACTGCACCAGGCCAGCATGCTCGTCGATGCTCAAACGCAGCTGGCGACGGCCGCGCGCCAAGGAGCTCGACTGGCGACCATGGACCGGGCGGGCCTGCTGTCGGAAGACCAGTCGATGAATGACAAGGTGACGCAAGAAGTACGGACTTTTCTCGACGCCAGCGGATTGCCCGGATCCCAGGCCGAAGTGTGGATCGTGGACCCTGTGGACCACACGACCCCCTTCGATCTGGATAATGCGGCCAACGATCTGAAGTTGTTTGAACTGCGCGTCGAACTGCCGTACGCCGAGATTTCGGGCGTGACGAGCGATGCGTGGACCATGACGGCCAAGGTCGTCTTCCGCAATGCTCGTTCCGCGATTGTCCAATGATCTTGCCGGCTGGCGGGCAGACAGGGGGCTGCCCCGCGGCCGGGGTGCCGAGCAGCTTTAACTCGGTCGCGTGAACTTCAGCAGCTGCCAGAGGCCCATGGCGACTCCGGCGGCGAATCCCAGGGCACCCAGGAAGTGGGTGCCGAATCGGGAATCCAGCCATAGACCGCCCAGTCCCGGGAGCACCATTTCTAATCCGACCGTCGTGATCCGCGTCACCCAATTCACGGCCTCGCGCATCCACGTCATGTCTCGAACTGTGTCGTGTCGCAAGACCTGGGACGCGAAGTAGGCCGACTCTTCGAGGTCCTTTGCGTCGGCCGGTCCGCGGGTCAGCTGCAGTCCTTGTCCCTGGAGCTCGTCGCCGAGCCGTCCCAAAAAGGCAGCCACCTGGGGGGCCGGCACGATCGAAGGCGTTTCGCGCGGCGCATCGTCCTCCAACTGCAGGTCCCCCGTTCCGGGCAGCCGCCACGCAATGCGGACTTGCCGGCGTCCTTGGACAAACGGCTCGGCATTCAGCCGGTCGCGTATCGCCAGAATATCCATGCCCCCTCTCGTCCTTTTGTCCGATTCAGCGCCCAATCGTCAGTTCATCGATCCACAGCGTCTGGGCGTGAGGTAGCAGTCCTGGTCCGAAGTAGGGAGTCAGCAGGAACTGGTTGAATTTCATGTTGGGAAAGTCCGTCGAACGTAAGATCACATCCTGCCGGTCGATGACCAGTTGGCCGTCGCACCAGGCTTGGACGACGCCGTCGCGGTTCGGCCGGTCGTCCTCCAGGTCCAGGCTGTTGAGCCGGAACCGGGCCTCGATGCAATACCACCGCTCGTCCCGGAAGAGTACCTCCTGGCTATCGTACAACGTGCCGTTGTATCCGCCTCGCAATGGGCCCTGGGTCAGGCCATGCGGCTGGTCGCGATTTTGGATGTCCTGCGCGGCGAGCCGCAGACGACCATTTTGCGGTTCTACATACACCGTCAGATGGCTGCCGGCGGGGCCGTGATATGCGGAGTTCTCGGTGGTCATGAAATGCATCAGATGCGGGTGATAGGAACGATTCGTCCAGCCCCAGCCAGCCGAGAATCGCAGATAGCAGCGCAGGTAAACCTGCTCGGTTGGTTCGAACAGACGGCGCAAGCCCGAGGAACTGGAGGGTACCGTGGCACCCGCCGGCCAGCGGTACTCGATGCAGCTGCCGCGGTAGGCTGGTTCGCGCACGAGAGTGAATCGGCTGCCGTCATACCAGGACCGTTTGAGCAACTGGTCGTCGTCAAATGATTCGGCGAACAAGGGCGTACCCCGAAACGGCCCGGCCACTGGTTCCGAAGCTTCGCAGCATAGGGTCCCGCCGATGAGCGGGAGGGCGAGCCAGCTGAATCGGTTCGGTGGCATGGAGGGGCTCCGTCGTGAGCGTGGTCCGCCGAGTTTGGTCCGCCGGGCCTCGGCGGCTCTGCTCTCTCTTGTTTTTTGGTGCAGTCGACGCCGGTACGCCCGCTTTCTGACGAAAGGAGCTACAAGAACTGGCGAAAGGGACTACGAGCCGCCCCCTTTCTGGCGAAAGGGGCTACACTGTTATACTGAGGCCTAGTCGTTACGACGAGCAGATTCGATGCGACCGTTGCCACCTACGGCGTTTCGAAGAGTTGCTTGTTCCGACATGGCGTGGAACGGAGGTTCGCCACGACATGCGGAGGATAGACTTAGGGCATGCGGCCGGCGGACGAATGGTCCGGGCATCGCGGTGTCCGATGGACGCGGTACCCAACGCTCCCATTCGCCGCAAGACGTGCTGCTCGCGGGCACAGGCTACATTGCCGCCGTCCGAGACGCATCGAGACGAGAAGGAACCGCGGCATCCGCTTAGACCGTGATTCTCAAGGAGCAGACGATGTATCGTTCAGCGACCGTAGCGCTCAAGCCGGAAAACCCCAATGAAGCCGTCACGAATCTGGCGGTGCAACTTGCGGCCAGGCAACACCTCCAGTACACAGCCATCGCCGTCATCGATCCCGATTTGATTGCCCCAGCCGAACCAACACCGCTGGGTGCGAGCGCCTTCAAGACCCACCGCGACGCGGCGCGAAAGGAAGAATTGCAGCACTTGGCCCAGGCCGCGCTGGACAGCTTTGCCCGCCGCTGTGCGGAATCGTCGATCTCCTGTTCCACGCAGTTGCGGGAGGGGACCCTGGCCAGTGAGATTACACAGGTGGCCTTGTCGACCGATCTCCTGCTGCTGGGCCACACGGCCGGAACCGAAGCTGCCGCCGAATCGGGCGATCGATCCCAGTTGAATCGTATTCTCAAGCACTGCGCACGGCCTTGTGTCGTCGTGCCAGGAACCGGGGGCGATCCGACAAAAATCGCGGTGGCGTACGACGAGAGCATCCAAGCAGCTCGGGCCGTGCACGACTTCGCCGTCGGTGGATTGTGGAAGGACTGCTCCATCCACGTCGTGTCGCTGGACGCCGACAGCAACCGCGCCGCCCAGACCGCGGAACGAGCGGCTGCGTATCTAAAGCTTCATCATTACCAGGCGACGACCCATCCCGTCGTGACGCGGCATGAACCGGCGCAGCATATCCTCGACTTCGTCCACCAGATGCAGGCCGGCATGCTGGTGATGGGCGCGTTTGGTGAAACCAACTGGCGCGAGCTCGTCTTCGGCTCCGTGACGCGATCCATCCTGCGCGCTATTACCATTCCGGTGTTCCTCTCCCACTGACCCGGCGATGTACCCAGGGCATCGGCGCCCCCTGCACAACTAAGGAGCAAGCAGGGGTCGCTCACCGGGGCGTGAACGCCCCGGCAGAGCAATGCAATCGCCCTCCTGGCCAGGGCTTCGCCCCTATAGCCGCGCACTTCCCTTCCCTGTAGCCACGCTGTGACCTCAACGAAGCCTCGCTCGCCCAAGCGTGGGTCAAATCGAAAACCGTCGCGTGACCAGGCAGCGCTCAACCCGCCAGGTCTCAAAGGCGCCTACCGCCTTGAGCCTACCGCCTTGAGCCTTGAGCCTTGAGCCTACCGCCTTGAGCCTTGAGCCTTGAGCCTTGAGCCTACCGCCTTGAGCCTTGAGCCTTGAGCCTTGAGCCTTGAGCCTTGAGCCTTGAGCCTTGAGCCTTGAGCCTTGAGCCTTGAGCCTACCGCCTACCCTCGGTACCGCACGCGCAGACGAGGTGTCCCGGGTTGATGTTCGTTAACGCGTCCGATCATCGTCGCCGGAACCGCACTCTGCTGGCTTAGTCGCGAGAGCACTCCCTGCACATGCCGCTCGGGGACGCCGAGCAGGAGTCCTCCGTTAGTTTGGGGATCGAACAACGCTTCGTAGCCGGGGTATTTGCCCGGTGGGGGCGCGCCCGACATGTCCGTCTCGACGTCTCGATTGGCGGGTGCCAGGCTGCTGGCAACACCTTCGGCCAGGAGTTCGCCTGTGCCCGGGAGGAGCGGGATGTTGTCCACGTGGAGCTCGGCCGCCAGCTGACTGGCCCTCAGCATTTCAAGGAGGTGCCCGGCCAGTCCAAAGCCGGTGATGTCGGTGACGCCTTGAATGTCGAACTCGTCGCACAGCGATGCGGCATACTGGTTGCTCAGTAACATGGTGTGCTGGAGGGCATCCCACCATTCGGCTCGACAGCGGGCCCGCATGTGTCCTGCGAGCAGCACCCCGATACCCAGCGGCTTGGTGAGGATCAGGAAATCTCCGACACGCAGCTTGTCTTTCGTGCGGGGGGCTCGATCCTGGGCCGCGAGCATCGAGAAGCCGATCAAGACATGGGGGCCTTCCAGCGTATGGCCCCCGGCCAAGGTCGCGCCCATGGGGCGGAATTCGTGCAGGGCGCCGGCGAGCAGTTCGACGAGTAGCTGCTCCTGCTGCCGCGGAGGTCCGACGGGCAGCGTCATGCAGGCGAGCGCGACCAGCGGCTTCGAACCGATCGCAAAGCAATCGCTGGCGGCGTTCAAGGCCGCTACGCGGCCGACCAGAAAGGCATCATCGAAGGGGGGGCGAAAGAAGTCGACGGACAAGGTGACGAGACTGCCGGTGGGGAGTCGCACAACGGCGGCGTCGTCCGGCGTATCGAGCCCCACGACAACATGGTCGTAATGCTGGAGATCCAGGCGCGCCAGGGCGCGGCTCAAAATGGAGCCGCCGATTTTTCCCCCGCATCCCAGGCACCGCATGTCGGCTTCCGCCGGCAGCGGGGCGGCCAGGCCATTTCCCGTCCGCGCCGCAGGTACCGCGGCCGGCCGGTTGGGCGGAGTCATGCGTGTTCCTCCCGCCCGATCCGACCGCTCGTAGTCCTGGAAACGGAGCATGAACCGGCTGTCAATCCAGTCCTTCAACTGCCAGGCCCATGACGAGAACACCGTCCAGCCCCGGTACTCGCCGATGGCTCGCCCGTCCCCCGTGTTAAACAGCTTCAAGAACCCACGCTGGGGGCGAAACGCTTCAAGCGGGCCCTCACGCAACTTCTGGCTGAGATTGCGCCAAAGGACGGGCCCTTGCCGGACGGCATACACGCCGGCCTTGGGAACGTCCTCGCCTTCGATCGTGCCAGCGTCTCCCACGGCAAAGATCGCGTCGTCGTCGCGAGTCTGCAGGGTGCGCCGGGTGAGCAAGAATCCGCGTTCGTCCGTTGCCAGCCCGAATTTGCCGAGCAGCGGCGGTCCCACCGCGGACGTGGCCCAGACAACAAGATCGGCCTCGATTTCGCGATGATCGTCCAGGGTCATGCGCCCGCGCGACGCGTGGATGACCCGTCGCCCTAACAGCAACTCGACACCGCGCCGCTGCAGTTCGTCGCGGGCGACCCGCGCGGTTTTCGCCGTCGTGCCCGGCATGAGTTCCTCGCGACCGTGGATCACGGTCAGCTGATAGGGGATGTGACGCAAGACGAGGTTCAGCCTCGCTCCGATACAGAACGCGATCTCCACACCCCCGCCTCCGCCTCCGACGACGGCGACCCGAATCTGTTGAACGCCTTGCCTGACGAGTTCGTCCAGCCGCGCCTCGAGTCGCGTAAGAAACGTCTGCATGGGTTTGATGGGAAGAATCGACGGATCCTGCCGCTCGGCACGGTCCGCTTGCGGCACCGAACCAATGCCGATCGACAACAAGTCGAAGGGCAGGGGCGGCCGGTCGTCGAACAACAAGCAACGGTTCGTTCGATCAAGCCCCATGACATGTCCGACGACTAGCCGGGCTCGAGACGCCGCGCAAAGTCGCACGAGGTCGATTTCCATTCGTTCGGCCCGGTACTGACCTGCCAGAACCCCCGGGAGCATGCCGCTGTACGTGGCGACCGGAAAGTTCGAGACGCAGGTGAGCCGGGTCCGAGGCCAGGCATGCATCCGCCACATTCGCAGCACATGGGCGTGCGTGTGCCCCATGCCGAGCAACACGACGTCGTGTTCGATTGACGGATCCTGCATCATGCGTTCATTACCTTTGGTGCCACGGTGCTCACAAAACGAAAACAGCCGGGCGGTTGTACTCGCCCGGCTGAGATTCGTTGCGGCACGCCGAATGCGTGGAAGACGATTCCAGGACTACTCTTCAGGATTGACCGCCGGCAGGCTGCCCGACTGGATCAATTCGCCGA
>JBFWYF010000221.1:0-9398 GCA_050186685.1 Pirellulaceae bacterium | reverse complement strand
TGGTCATTATCCGGGGGGCGATCCCGCCCGCGGCGCAGAAGGGCGATCGCTTCGACATCGACGTGCGCGTCGCTGACGGGACGGAGACGTCCAGCCTCGAGCACGGCTGGCTGATGTCCGCCCGGCTGAGGGAACGCGCCATCCTGAATAATGAACTTCATACGGGCCACATCGCGGCGATCGCCCAAGGCTCGGTGTTGTGCGATGCTGCGTTCGATTCGTCCGGCGACAGCGTGCTGCTGCAACGCGGGCGCATCCTCGGCGGCGGCGTGGTCCAGCTTGAGCGCCCGCTCGGGCTGCGCATGCGAACCGAGCATGTCTCGGTCAAGACCAGTTCCATGATCGGCACGGCGATCAACGAACGCTTCCACGACTTCGACCGCGGTACGAAACGCGGGCTCGCCAATCCGACCCGAGACAGTTACATCGAACTCAAAGTCCACTCCCGCTACCGTCAGAATGTGGCCCGCTACATCCAGGTGGTGCGGCACATCACCGTCGGGGAAACACCGGTGGAACGACAGAACCGGATCACCGAGTTGGAAAAGAAGCTGTTCGAACCGACGACGTCTCAACGGGCAGCTCTCGAGTTGGAAGCCATCGGCGCCTCCTCCGGCGCACCAATCCTCCGGCGAGCGCTGACGGCCAGCGATCCGGAAGTCCAGTTCTACGCCGCCGAATCGCTGGCCTACCTGGACGACCCGGAAGCGATTCCGGCTCTGCTGGACACCGCTCGATCGGAACGAGCGTTCCGCTGGCGCGCAATGCTCGCCCTTTCCCTGCTCGAGCAGTTCGCCGCGCAGGAAGCACTGCTGGAACTGATGAATACGTCGAGCGCCGAGACCCGTTACGGGGCGTTTCATGCCCTGCACACGGCGAATCCTCGCGATCCTTCCGTTGCCGGAGAGTTGCTCGACGACGAACTCGCGCTGCACCAAGTCCAGACCACCGGCGAACCGCTCATCCATCTATCGCGAGCCAAACGCCCCGAAATCGTCCTGTTTGGTCTGGGCCAGAAGCTCGAAGGACTGAACTTCGTTTTCGCGGGGAAAGACATCATCATCAAACGCCATACTCCTCAAAGCGTCAAGATCACGCGCTATTCCACGGATGGCGACGTCAGCGAGGTCTGCTCCACGGATCTGGCCGACGTCATCCGCACGGTCAGCAAGTTGAAAGGCGACTACGCCGACATCATGCAGGCGATCAACGAGGCGAAATCGAAGGGACATCTCGCGGCCCGGCTCGAGGTCGGTGCCCTGCCGCGGCGCGGGCGTACCTACAAGCGATCGGAACGCCCCGACGAAGACCAGCCGGCCGACTCCTCCACCGAATCCGATGCCATTCCGGACCTGTTCCTGGACCGTCTCAAATCGGACAGCGAACGTCCCGATGATCCCGTCGAAACGGACTTCGCCGAAGAGGTGCCTTCCGCGCGGAAGCGGCCCTGGTACGACCGGGTGACGGCCTGGATGGTGGAATAGTACATGCTCAAAGCACTCGAATTGATCGGCTTCAAGAGCTTCGCCGACAAGACGCGCTTTGAGTTTCCCCCGGGCATTACGGTCGTCGTCGGTCCGAACGGGTCCGGCAAGTCCAATGTCGTCGATGGCATCAAATGGGTGCTCGGCGAACAGAGCGCCAAGAGCCTGCGCGGCAAGGAGATGACGGACGTCATCTTCAAGGGGACCGGCGAGAACGGGCGCAAGCCGCTCAATTCGGCCGAAGTCACCATCATCTTCGACAACTCGGAGCGGCGGCTGCCGTTCGATGCCGACGAAGTCCACGTCACGCGCCGTGTGTATCGCAGCGGCGAGGGCGAATACCTGATCAACGGCCAACCCTCGCGGCTGAAGGACATCCGCGACATGTTCCGCGGAACCGGCGTGGGCACCGATGCCTACAGCTTGATCGAACAGGGCAAAGTCGATCAGATGCTGCAGGCCTCGGCCAAGGACCGCCGAGCCATGTTTGAGGAAGCCGCCGGCATCAGCCGCTTCAAGGCCAAGAAGGCCGAGTCGCAACGCCGGCTGGAACGCGTCGAGCAAAACCTGCTCCGGCTGAAAGACATCGTTGACGAAGTCGAAAACCGCGTGAAGGCCGTGCGGTCCCAGGCTAGTAAAGCCCGGCGGCATCGCGAATACAGCGAGCGGCTGCAGCAGCTGCGAACGCACGTCGCGGCCGTCGATTGGGGCCGCTTGACCAGCCAGCTCGATGAGCTGGAACGCGACCTCACCCAGCTGCGCCAGGAGGCCGGCACGTTTGCAGCTCAGGCGGAATCGCTCGAAACCGGCGCGACCCAGTCGGAATCGAAACTGGCCACCGCCGAAGAGGCACTGCACAGGGCCGATGGGCGCCTGTCACGCCTGCACGAGCAGGTCGTCGGCCTCGAGGCGGCCATCGAACAGAACTACGCCCGCGGGCGCGACCTGGCCGAGTCGTCGACCCGGTACCGCAATCAGCTGGCGGCCATGACCGGGCGAGTCGGCGACCTGCAGGAACGACTCCGCGAAACCACCGCTGCCCTGTCCGCCGCCGACCAGACGCATCGGGAGTGCAGCCAGCGCGTCGCGACGCACGAGCGCCGGTTGACAGAGGCTATGCGGCAACTCGACGAGCAACGCACTCGGCTCGAGACGCTCCGCTCCGACCACGTCGAACAAATGCGCCAAGCCGCCTCGTGCGGCAGCCGCATCAGCGCGCTCGAATCGCAGCGGGCCACCGTGCAGGAGTCGCTCGCCAAACTGCAGCGTCGGCGCGACGAGATCCTGGCCGCCCTGGCCTCCGCCGACCTGGAGCTGGAAACCCAGCTCGCGGCCGAATGCGCTCAGGCCGAGGCCACCGAACGGAAGCGGGTTCAGCTCGCCGACCAGGAACAGGCCGCAGGCCGCAGTCGAGTCCAACTGGCCACAACCCGCGACGCCGTCGTCCAACTGCAGCATCGGCTGTCCGCTGACCGCGAACGGGCCGCCGTGCTCGAAGAACTCGAGCGCAACCGCGAAGGCCTCGCCGACGGCGTGCGGGAAGTACTCGAGTTGGCCCAGCGGGACGCCGAGGACTGGCATACCGAAATCGAAGGTCTGGTCGCGGATATCATCCATGTCGACGTCGATATCGCGCCGCTGGTCGACATCGCACTGGGCGACGCGGCTCAGCACGTCGTGGTGTCCGGCAGCCGCGTGCTCGAAGAACTGCAGGCCGGCCGTTACCGCCCCGCCGGCCGAGTCGGCTTTGTGACCGTCGAGTACCCGCTGCGTCCCACCCGGGCCGCCGACTGGGACCGCCGCCCGGGAGTGCTGGGGCGAGCCGACCGCCTCGTCCACTGCGATCCCCGTTACCGTGGCTTGATCCAGCGTCTCCTGGGCGACACCTGGCTCGTCACCTCGCTCTCCCTGGCGATTGCCCTGCGCGCCTCGACCGGACCCGACCACCGCTTCGTCACCGCGACGGGCGAGCTGATCGATCATCACGGGGCCGTCGTGTTCGGTCCCCGCACGCCTGTCGCCGGACTCGTCTCACGGCGCAACGAACTCCGCGTGCTGCATGCCGACGTCGCGCTGCGGGAACAGCAGCTCGCCGAAACCCAGGCCCGGATGGGTCAGGAGCTCGAACAACTGGAACAGCACGAAACGCGAGTCAAGCAGCTGCTCGACGAGCACGGCCGCATGGTGTTTGACCTGACCTCGCAGCGGGCCACCGTCCGGAGCCTGCGCGAACGCCGCGATAACTGGGCGAGCCAACACAGCGTCATCATCGCGGAGATGGAGGCGGCCGAGCAACAGGATACCACGTGGCTGGCCGAGCTCGACGCCGTCCGCAGCACCGCCATCTCGTTGGAAGCGCGCCTCGTCGAACTGCAGTCCCGCATCCGCGACGCCGAGTCGTCGCTCGCCGAATGGGATCGCCGCCGCCATGAACACGCCACCGACGCACACTCCGCCAAAGTCGAACTAGCCCGCTCCGAGCAGCAGGCCGATATGCTCCGCGCCCGCATGACTCAATTCCAGGAGGATCAGCGCGAACGCAGCCGAGCCATCCTCGACGCCACTAACCAGCTCAATCAGGGCCTGGAACGGTGCCAGGCCACCGACCGCGAGATCCTGCGCGACAACGCCGCCCTCGCCGAATTGCTGCTCGCCAAGGAAGCCTGCCACCGTGAGCGGCAGCGGCAGCTCGCCACCCGCGACGCCCTGGTCGCGGAACGGACTCAGTTCGCCAGTCGGATTCAATCGCTGCGCAAAAAGGCCGTCCAGGTCGACGAAGCCCTGCATCGCAAGGATCTGCTCGCCCACGATCTGCGCCATCAGCGGCAGGCGCTCGTCGAGCGATTGCGCGAGGATTACGGGATCGAAATCGAACAACTGACGGCTTCCGCCAGCGCCGAAGAGCTCGCCGAACGCACGCAGATCGAAGCCGAAATCGCGGAACTGCGCGGCAAGCTGAGCCATCTGGGCTCCGTCAATATGGAAGCCCTCGCGGAGCTCGATGAACTCGAATCCCGCTATCAGGCGCTGCACGCCCAGTACGTCGACCTCGTCGATGCGAAAGAAGCACTCGAGAAGATCATTCACAAGATCAACGCCGACAGCCGCCGGCTGTTTCAGGATACGCTGGAAGCCATTCGGGTCAATTTCCAGGCGCTGTACCGCAAGGCGTTCGGCGGTGGCCGTGCCGACATCGTGCTCGAGGAAAACGTCGACCCGCTCGAGGCCGGCGTGGAACTGTTTGCTACGCCGCCTGGCAAGCCACAATTCAACAACTCCCTGTTGAGCGGCGGCGAGAAAGCGCTGACCGCCGTCGCGCTGTTGCTCGCCATTTTTCAGTTTCGCCCCAGCCCGTTTTGCGTGCTGGACGAGGTGGACGCACCGTTCGATGAAGCCAATATCGGCCGGTTTGTCGACGTGCTCCGCGGCTTTCTGGGCTGGACAAAATTCGTCATCGTCACCCATTCCAAGAAGACGATGACTGCGGCGACCACACTCTACGGCGTCACGATGCAGGAGTCCGGCGTCTCGAAGCGGGTCTCCGTCCGGTTCGAGGACGTCAGCGAAGACGGGCACATCGCCCCCGACGCCCTCGATCGCGACGAGCGCCGCATGGCCGCGTAGCAGCGGCTACAACTTCGCCACTCGGCCCATGGGCCGCGAGGCAACGGCATCTCGTGCATTCAGAAATTGAATAATAGGCTGCGTGGCAGAACGCGACACCCGACCCCGTGCGAGGGTCAGGCAGAATTTCGGCAACTTCCGCGACAAGCGGCCGGGGAGCTTGGGATCAGCGTCGACGTGCTCGGCGGGGAACGGGACAGACGGCAAACACGGTGGCCGCGGTGCACACAATCGCGCCCAAGCTGAGCAGGAATTCATGGAGGATCATGGGGAGGATACTCGGGAGTGATGGATCGAGCCAGCGCAACGAAGCCGAATGCAAGGCGTGGACCATCCTGGTCCGAGGTAATGGCCGGGGTGCATTGCCGCCGCACCATGCAACTCCATGTCTCGTCTATCAGCTGTTTTCGCACGCAGCCTGTAGTCCATCTTACGGCGGCCGCATAATCGGCAGGGTCAGGGCGCCGTCGATGCGACGGCGGGGCGTCGTCGGATTGACGGCTGCGGCCGTATTGGCGCGCTGCGGGACACATCCGGCGCGCGGTTCTACCCAACCGCCGCACCGGGATAAATCGCCGGCGCGCCTTGACCGGCAAAATAGCCGGATGTTATAAGCGCTGCTGGAACTTGCGCATGGGATTCCCTTCTGCTTCCGGGCCACAACAGGTTTTGCGATGAGTGCGATAACGCTGCGCGTGCTTGATGGCGCGGACCGCGGACGGGTCTTTGCCGACTTGCTACCGCCCGTGACGGTCGGTCGAGAGGAAGGGAATACGATCCAGCTGAACGACGAGCGAGTCAGTCGTTACCACATCAAAATCCAGGAAGATCATGAAAAGCTGGTGTTGACCGATCTGGAGAGCACGAACGGAACGAAGGTCAATGGGGAAGATATCCAGCTGCGCATCCTTCGTTTCGGGGATATGATCACGATTGGGCGGTCCGTATTGCTGTTTGGATCCCGTGATCAGATCGCAAACCGGCTCGCCGAGATCCGTCGCAAAGAGGGGGCTGCCCGCAGTGAAGGCGGCAGCAAGGAAAGCCGGGCCTCGTCCCTCGATTTCGACTTGAACATCGGCACAGATTCCGGCGTCGTCCAGATGCTGGAGCCGCCGGATCTGCCCGAGAGACTGACTGCGGGGCAAGCGGCGCAGTTGTCGGAAGTACTCGAGTACATCCACATCCGAGTGCGCAACCTGCTCGGTTCCGTCCGCACCGAAGGGAAAGGCGAGCGGGTCACCGTGGAGTTGCGGGAGTGGCAGAACCTGCTCGATCTGCAATCGCAGTTGGCCGAATATCTGCGGGATGTGACAAATCCGAACCGCTCGTGATGGACGCAACCCGTCCTCCGCACTCTTCCCTGTCGTCGCCGGACGTGGCGGCAGGTGGCCGGCGTCCCATCGCTGGAGCTTGAGAGATTCGGGACGAAAGGCTCCGCCTTCTTAGTGCCTGTCCCTCGGAGGAGGTGTGCGGAGTCGTAGCTAGCTGAGGTTGGCCGACTTTCTTAGAATCGACCTGTGCCCCCACATCATGGAGCGATGGATCGACGATGACGGAAACAGGCTTTGTCCATCTGCATTGCCATAGCCACTTCAGCCTGCTGGATGGTGCCGGTCCCATCGACAAACTGGTGGCACGAGCCAAACAGCATGGCATGAATGCACTGGCGATCACCGACCACGGCAATCTCCACGGGGCCCTCGAATTCTACCGCCAGGCGAAGGACGCCGGAATCAATCCGATCATTGGCTACGAAGCGTACATCGCACCTGGCAGCCGGTTCGAGAAGGACGCCGGTTCGATGAAGGAGGCGAGCTATCATCTGACGCTGCTCGCCCAGAACCGGACAGGGTTTAAGAACCTGATCAAGCTGGCCTCCGCGGCTTCGCTGGAGGGCTTTTATTTTAAGCCTCGCATCGACAAGGAGTTACTGACTCGCCACCACGAAGGCATCATCTGTCTGAGCGGGTGCGTCTCGAGCGAATTCAGTCGCTCGATTCTGCGTGGGCATGGTGGCGAGGAGGAGTTGCGGGATGCGATGGAGGTAGCGGCCTGGTTTCACCGGCTGTTTGGCGACCGCTACTTCATCGAGATCATGAACAACGGGATCGAGATCCAGCGGCTTGCCACCGAGGGCGCGGTCGATATTGCTCGCCGCATGGGTCTGCCGCTCGTTGCCACGTGCGATACGCACTACGTGGATCGCGAGGATGCCGAAGCGCAGGACGTTCTGCTGTGCATCAATACAGGTAAGTTTCGTACGGATCCATCGCGGATGAAGATGGACGGCAGCGAGTACTACCTCAAGTCCCCTGCGGAAATGTACGCGTCGTTTCCGGGGCTCGAGGACGCAGTCGCCCGCAGCCAGGAGATCGCGAACGGGGTTCACATCGATCTCGAGCTGGGAAAGCGACACTTTCCCACCTATGCGCTGCCGGTTTCGGCGACGGCGGAGAGTTATCTCCGCGATTTATGCCTGCAGGGACTCCGGGAACGCTACGCTGACGATCCCCAGATGTGGCAAGGGGACCAGCTGAGCGACACGGTCATGCAGCGTTTGGAACGCGAGTTGTATGTCATCAACAAGCTGGGTTTTCCTAACTACTTCCTGATCGTGTGGGATTTTGTGCGCTACGCGCGCAGCCAGGGAATACCCGCAACGGCGCGAGGCAGTGGTGTCGGCGCGCTGGTGTGCTATTCCCTCTACCTGAGCCACGTCTGTCCAATCCGCTACGATTTGCTGTTCGAGCGGTTTCTGGACGAGAGCCGCCGTGAAGCACCCGATATCGATATCGACTTCTGCAAGCAGCGGCGTGGCGAAGTGATTCGTTACGTCAAGGAGAAATACGGCGAAGCCAATGTCGCCCAGATTGGCACCTTCGGAACGCTCGCGGCACGGGCGGCGATCAAGGATGTCGGCCGAGCCTTGGGGCTGCCGCTCCCACGGGTGAACCAGCTCTGTGAGATGGTGCCTGAGGAGCTGGGTATCACCTTGGACGATGCCCTCGAGAAAAGCGATGACCTGCGCAAAACTTACGAGTCCGATCCCGAGGTCCGAGAGCTGCTCGACTTCGCTCGGAAGATCGAAGGACTCGCTCGTAATGTCGGCACGCACGCCGCGGCAGTTGTGATCGCCGATCAGCCGTTAACGGAATACGTGCCGCTGGGACGGGTGTCGGGCAAGAGCGACATCATCACGCAGTGGGCGATGGGAGACGTCGAAGCAGCCGGGCTGCTCAAGATGGACTTCCTCGGCCTGCGGAACTTGACCATCTTGTCCAAAGCGGTGGACTTAATCGAGCAGTCGCGCGGCGAACGCGTCGATCCGTTGAAGTTTCCGCTGGATGATCGCGCCACGTTCGAGTTGTTAAGGCGCGGCGAAACGAAGGGGATTTTTCAGCTGGAAAGCGGGGGCATCCGCGATTTGCTCCAGCGGATGAAACCGGACCACTTTCGCGACATCATTGCTACGAATGCTCTCTATCGTCCCGGGCCTCTGGAGGGAGGCATGGTCGACGATTACATCGCGGTCAAGCACGGGCGCAAGAAACCGGAGTACAAGCATCCGGTGTTGCGGGAAGTCCTGGAAGAAACCAATGGCATCATGGTTTACCAGGAACAAGTGATGCGGATCCTGAACCGCTTGGGCGGTATCGAACTCGCCAACGCCTACACGTGCATCAAAGCAATCAGCAAGAAGAAAGAAGCGTTGATCGCGAAGAACTATGAGCAGTTCATCAAGGGAGCGGGTGAGCGGGGCATGTCCGAGAAGGACGCACAGGAAATCTGGGAGCTGATCATTAAGTTCGCCGGTTACGGCTTCAACAAGAGCCACAGCACGGCGTTCGCATTGATTGCCTACCAGACCGCCTACTTAAAGGCTCACTATCCTGTCGAGTTCATGGCAGCATTGCTGTCGGGCGACATGGAAGGCCGCAACTTCAAGCGTAAGGATTCGCTGGTCGAGCATCTGGAGGATTGCCAGCGGATGGGCATCGAGGTGGTGCCGCCGAATGTGAACTTCTCGGATCCGGATTTCGCGGTACGCGAGGGGAAGACGTTTTTCGGGCTAGCTGCTGTCAAGGGATGCGGAGGAGCGGCCGCAGAAGCCATCCAGCTTGCGCGCTCGAAGGCGGGTGCGTTTCGTGAATTGTTTGATTTTTGTGAGCGCGTCGATCCCGCCGCCTGCGGCCGGGGTGCGATTGAAACGCTGATCAAAGCGGGGGCGTTTGACTGGACCGGGGCCCGACGTTCTCAGCTGTTGGCGGTGGTCGTGAAGGCCATGAAGTC
>JBFWYF010000220.1:0-9400 GCA_050186685.1 Pirellulaceae bacterium | reverse complement strand
CGCCGATACAAGCCCATGGCCACCACATCCAACGCATTTACGGGGAAATCCCAATCGACGCTTTCGCGCTGCGGAACGTAAGCGACCCGCTGGCGGTGTGCCCGATACGGCCTGCCGAAAATGGTCACCTCGCCAGAAACCTTCGGCACGAGATCCAGAACGGCCTTGATCAGCGTGCTCTTGCCGGCCCCGTTCGGACCGACGATGGCAACCAGCCTGCCTCGCGGCGCATCGTAGTCGATGTCCCAGATCACCGCCTTGCGGTGATAGGCGACCGTCATGTCGTGGACCGATAGCGGCGGTGTGAGCAGCTCCGCATTGAGGGACGCAGGGGGGGCCGGGGCTATGGGTTCGTTCACAATTTCAGCTTCCCCTGAAACCCCGTCGCCGGTGCGTTGCCACCGAGCGCCCTCGTGATCAGTGTGACATTGTGGTCGATCATGCCCACGTAGGTGCCTTCATAGGTGCCTGGCGCCCCCATCGCATCCGAAAAGAGCTGGCCGCCAATCGCCACGGCCCGCCCTCGTTGGCCCGCCCCTTCCACGATCGCCTGGATATTCTTCTCCGATACACTCGTCTCGACAAAGATCGCCGGAATGCGACTCGCCACAATCAAGTCCACGAGGGCGTTGATGTCGCTGACCGCTGCCTGCGATTCCGTGCTGATTCCCTGCACCGACCGCACCTGGATCCCATAGGCTCGCGCGAAGTACCCGAAAGCATCATGCGCCGTGATCAGCACGCGCTGGTCGACCGGAATCGACGCGATCGACTTCAAGGCATACTGGTGCAGTGCGGCCAACTCCGTTCGGTAACGGTCGGCGTTCGCCTCGTAGTAGGCGGCATGCGGCGGATCGTACTTGGCCAACGTTCGCGCGACAAAGGCCACGCATTCGCTCCACGCGGCCACGTCCATCCAGACGTGCGGGTCGAAGTGACCGCCAAACTCGGGAGGTTCCAACAGGAAGGACTCGTCGATCCCTTCCGTCACCGCATAGACCGGCTTGCCCTCCCGGGCAATCTTCGGAAACGTGTCCGCCATCCGTCCTTCCAGCAGCAGACCGGAATAGAAAACCACGTCCGCCTCGAGCAACTGCTTCACATCGTTCCGCGTGGGCTTGTAGAGATGCGGGTCGACACCCTCACCTAGCAAACCCACGACGCGCGCTTGATCGCCCGCGACCTGCCCCACGATATCCGTCACCATCCCGCAAGTCGTCACAATGGTGTAAGGCCCCGTCGTGCGGCGCTCCGCTGTCGACTGGCGAGTCCCGTCATCGGGCGCCGACGGTCGGGAATCGCCACAGCCAGCGAGGCATCCCATTGCGAGACATCCCAGGCACGTGCCCACGACACCCAAGAGCAGGCGGCGCGACGTGCTACGGCCCCGAGCGACGGTGCTCCTGATCGCATGTTCCCTGACCGCATTCCTGGGAGGCTCCATGGCTTCGGTACCGATCCTCGCGTGTCGCTCGGGAAGGGATAGATTTGGTCTGTCAAAATGTTATATTCTAGAAATCAAAAATGCAAGCCGGCTCGCGGCGTACGGCCTGTTCCGCCGTCATCGCGAGGACTCGGCAGCGTGGCCCTACCGGGAAGCTGTCCGGCAGACGCCGCGACGGACGGCGAGCGGAGCGGAGCGGTCCGTTCGGTCCGCAGCGGGGAAACGACCCGGAAGCGTGGCAAGGGTTATGCGGACGGAGTCGGACGGGCGTGGAAAGGCTAGCGAGGCAAACTGTTTCGGACGATGAGAGGCGGAGGAAGGCTGGGTTGAGTTTCGTTGACCAGGGAAACGTTCACCGATAGGATGAACCCGCACGGACGCCGCTCGCAGAACACGTTTCGAGCCAGGTGGGTGCATGGGCTTAACCTACTTTAAACGTTACCGCATGGAGCTCGATCTGAGGTTACCGCTATTCGAGCCTTCGCCATTACCGGAGGGATATCGATTGGTGGCCTGGGACGAGGCGTTGTTGGCCATCCATGGCGAAGTGAAGTACGAATGTTTCTGCCTCGAGATGGACGCCATGGTTTTTCCGTGTCTGGGCGAGCGGGAGGGATGCTACCGCCTCATGCGGGAGATCGCGCATCGCGAGGGCTTCGTGGCGGGCGCCACTTGGCTGCTGGAACTGCGCCGCGATGCGGGCCGGTCGGTGGAGTATTGCGGCACGGTCCAGGGTGTGCGGGACTATCAGGGGAACGGCGGTATCCAGAATCTGGGTATCACTCCGGCGCATCGCGGATTGGGGCTGGGCACGGCATTGCTGCATGCAGCGCTGTGTGGTTTCCGCGCGGATGGATCTCGGAGGGCGTCACTGGAGGTGACGGCGCAGAACATCGGAGCGGTGCGTCTCTATCAGCGGTTGGGATTCCGCCGGGTCAAGACGGTGTACAAGGCTGCGGATGTGGCGTACGCCTGAAGGTACTTGGGGAGCCGTGTGTGCGCCGCCGTTAGGTCGGTGTGCGGTGTGGGACGTGCGTGCCGGCGATCCCGATTTGCGTGGGTTGGTCCCCGAAAGCTGCTTGTGGTCGCCGTGTTGATTCGCGGCGCCGTCGGCCGGGCCCTGCCGAAACCGGCCGGGGGGGAAGGGGGCCTGCGAGGGATCGGGTGACGGCTGGCGGCGAACGAGCTGCCGAGAGAAATGTGGTGGGGCGAGGGATTCGAAGGTAACGAGGGACACAAGGGCGGCCGATGGATGAGTCAACTGTACAGCAGCAGATCCGGGTTCATCGTCTGGCGAATGGCATGACGCTGTTGGTGGAACCCATGATGTGGCTCGAGTCGGCGGCCTTTTCGCTGCTGGTGCCGGCTGGCAACATGCGCGATCCGCGCGAGCTGCCGGGACTGGGTGCGCTGGTCTGCGAAATGGTGGAGCGCGGGAGCGGGAACCGGGACAGCCGTCAGTTCGTGGAAGACCTGGAGATGCTTGGCGTCGACTTTTCGTCGGGCGTGTCGAGTGCTCACACAAGTCTGAGTGGCGCGATGCCGTCCGACAATCTGGGCGAGGCGCTCGGCATCTTCGCGGATGTCGTGCAGCGGCCGCACCTGCCCGAAGACGAACTGGAGGAGAGCCGGCTGAGCTGCCTGCAGGAGGTGCGTGCCATCGAGGACAACCTCGCGCAGAAGATGATGATCGAGCTGCGGAAGCAGCGATATGCAGATCCCTACGGGAGGTCGAGCCAGGGTACCGAGGATGCGTTGCAGCGGATGACGTATGCGGACGTGACTCGCCACGTGGCTGCCTACTACCGCCCGCAGCACGCGATCTTGAGCGTGGCGGGCAAAGTGGACTTCGCCGCGGTCCGCGATCGCGTGGAATCGCTGTTTCGCGATTGGGCTCCGCGGGAGTTGTCGCCGATCGACGAGTTGGCGCCGTCGCCGGAGTATCGGCACATCCAGCATGACTCGAGTCAGACGCATATCGGGATCTCGTACGAAGGAGTGCCCTACGCGCATGCCGACTATTTCCAGGCGCGCGGCGCGGTGGGGGTGCTGAGCGACGGTATGAGTTCGCGTCTGTTCACCGAGGTTCGCGAGAAGCGAGGACTATGTTATTCGGTGATGGCCTCCTGCCACACGTTGAAGGATCGTGGCAGTGTCTTATGTTATGCCGGGACCACCACGGAGCGAGCTCAGGAAACGCTGACGGTCATGTTGGCCGAGTTGCGGCGGCTGGCCGAGGGCATCCAGCCAGACGAGCTGAACCGTCTTAAGGCCCGCATCAAGAGTTCGCTGATCATGCAGCAGGAGTCGAGTGCCTCGCGCAGCGGCTCTCTGGCGGGCGACTGGTATTACCTGGGCCGACCGCGCACGCTCGGGGAACTGAGCAGCATCATCGACGGGTTGAGTTGTGACAGCATCAATCGCTTCCTGGCGGCCCATCCACCGAGCGATTTTCGCATCGTGACCCTGGGGCAACAGGCGTTGGAGATTCCGCATGCAGTTTCGTGAAACGAAGCTCGAGAATGGTCTGGAAGTGGTAGCCGAATGCAATCCTCGAGCGTATTCCGCTGCCGTGGCGTTTTTCGTCAACACCGGCGCACGGGATGAATCCGACGAGATCTCGGGAGTGAGTCACTTCCTGGAACACATGGTATTTAAGGGCACCCCCACGCGCTCCGCGGCGGACGTCAATCGCGAGTTGGACGAAATTGGTTCGCATGCGAACGCCTACACGAGCGAAGAGCACACCGTGTACTATGCGGCGGTGCTGCCGGAGTTGCTGGACCGGGCCGTGGAGATCCTGTCAGACATTCTGCGCCCGTCGCTGCGAGATGAAGATTTCGACGTCGAGAAGCAGGTCATCTTGGAGGAGATTGCCAAGTACGAGGATCAGCCGCCGTTCGGGGCGGTGGAGAAGTGCATGGCGGTGCACTACCAGGGTCATCCGCTCGGCCGCAGCGTTCTCGGAACGGTGAACAGCGTGGGCGGATTGACCGCGCCGCAGATGAAGCAGTACTTCGAGAACCGTTATAGTCCGGGCAACATCAAGCTCGTGGCGGCGGGCAATGTCGATTTCGATCACCTCGTCGAATTGGCCCAGCAGCGATGCGGCCATTGGCAACCCTTCGAAGTTCAGCGTGCGATGCCTCGCGCCAAGAACCGCGCCAACTTTCAAGTCATCACCAAAGAGTCGGCGGCGCAGGAGTACGTGATCCAGATCGCCAACGGGCCTGCGGCGGAGGATTCGGACCGCTTTGCGAGCCGTATTCTGGCGACGATTCTGGGCGATGAGTCGGGGAGCCGCATGTTCTGGGAACTGATCGACCCCGGCCTGGCGGAGTACGCTTCAACGGATGTGAGCGAATATCAGGGAACGGGCGCGTACTTCACCATGCTATGCTGTTCGCCGGAGGAGGCGGAGTCGAATCTCCAGCGGATTCGCGATCTCCATCGGGCGGCGGAAGGGAGGGGTGTCAGGGACGACGAGCTGCAGCGGGCCAAGACGAAAATTTGTGCTCATATTGTCCTGCAGAGCGAAAGGCCCGCGAACCGACTCTTCTCGGTCGGCAGTAACTGGCTGCAGCGCCGCGAATACCGGACAGTCCGCGAGATGGTCGACGCGTACCAGCAGGTGACGCGGGCGGACATCGCCGCCGTGCTGGAGAGGTATCCCCTTTCACTTTGTACAACCGTTGCCGTCGGACCCTTGGCCCGACTCGCCGCGCCGCGGTGAGCGGCAGCGGAAGCGATCCGTGGGGCGTTACGTTCGGCGCATTCGCCCTGGCCCGTCCTGAGGGGGCGAGATTCCCACGTTGCGGGAGTCAGACGTTGTTCTTCCCGGGCTCCGCGATTCGATACTACTGGCCGGGTTCTCTCCAGCGGTCGGTCGTACACGGAGGATGTCATGCGACGGCATTACGGATGCTTCGCGCTCCTGTTGCTCGGAATCGGTGGCACGTGCCAGGCAGAACCGGCGGTGCTGACCCCCTTGGGTCGTCACCTGGGGTGGGGATGGAGCAAGGGTTATCACGCAGGTGCGGACAGCGCGTCCTGTGCGACTTGGGCCGCGGCGCCTGTGCTGGTCACCGAGCCATCCGTACCTGCCGCGTCTCCGGCCACCGTGTTACCGCCATCCGGGGCGGCGACTCGCACGGAGGCGGCGGCGGTGTTGCCCGCTCAGGAATCCGTTCCGTACTCACCGGTACGCGCCACTCCGCAACTACCCGCACATCCGCACTGGATGGCAATCTCGCCGGGACCGGGAACGTGGCCAGCGGTCGGGGCTCGTCCTCAGCCACCTGCCCCGCTGCACGGGACGCTCGCCGCGCGGCCTTGGATCCAACGACTGCCCAAGGTGTCGGGGTCGCCGGAAATGACGCCGTTGCCGCCCACCGGAAACGGAGCTTCCATCGTGCCGACGATGTCGCGCTTGCCTCCCATCGCTCCACGGGGCGTGATGCCCCGGTAGGAGAAGAGTGGCGCAGCGGGAGGGTTATCAGCGCGCCGAGCACGCGGTCTTGCCTGGCCGCAGCGATCCCAGGGCGGAGTGCTACCCAACCGGTGCCCTATCTTGCCGAAGCGTCATTCCGCCGGGGCGTCTGAGGCGGCCTCGGGCGGGGATTTCGTTTTCTCCATCAGTACGGCGTTCCCCTTCTCGTTGTACTCGACCAACGACATGAAAGTCCGCATCAGCATCAGCCCGCGACCGGAGGGGAGTTCGAGATTCTCGTCGAGTGTCGGATCGGGCACGTCATTCGGGTCGAAGCCGTCGCCTTCGTCGGTGATCGAGACGCGGAGCATTTCCGACGACAGGAAGTACTTCACGTCAACCGACTTTTCGGGATCGCGCTGATTCCCATGTTTGATGGCATTCATGAGGGCCTCTTCCACGGCCAGGTGAATACCGAACTTGTCCTCCTCAGGCCAACCGTAGTCGCCGAGTTGGGAAAGCAAGTTATCAAGCAGCGTACGTGCCTCGCTCGTGTCGCTGGGGATCTTTTTATCAAGTGACCAGGTCCAATCAGATGACATGAGCTTTTTCGCCGGTGCTCGTTGATTTGGTTCCATCGATTGCCGCGAGACTACCGCGGAAATCACTCACAGTGGTGCCGGGCCGAGACGCGTCTTGATTCCCGCGCTGGCGAGATCACATCGGGCTCCGCGCGACTTCGATGTTGGCTGAACCTGCTATACGATTTACTCCGCTGGGGACACTCTACATTGGGTCAAGTTCCCGGGTGTGTGGCCTGCGTCGAGAACCATCCCGCCGGTTCTCGTTCCGGTGTTCCAGCCGGGGCGGAAACGACGCCGAACTTAAAAGGCATCGAGCGCCGTTTTCTCTTCGTCGCGAATATCGAACAGCTTATCGAGCCGGGTAATGGAGAAGATCTCTGCGATTTCCGGCCGTACTTGGCACATTTTCAGCCGGCCACCGTTCGTCTTGACCTTCTTGTCCAGGATGATGAGTTTGTTTAAGGCGGCGCTGGACAGGAACTCCACGCCCGAGAAGTTGAGCAGCAAGTTCTTGCGATGTTCGTTTTCGACGAGCGCAAATAGCTCGCCGCCGAGCTGCTCGATAGCCGCAGCGTCGAGGATCTTCCGGTCGTGAAATTTCACGACGGTTACCTCGCCCACTTCGGTCACTTCCAGACGCGCGTGAATTGCCATGTCGACTAGCTCCGCATTACACCGGACAGTTCGGCCCGACGTCCTGGTGTCGATGATTCGCAACTCATGATATTCGCAGGGTTTGGCGTGTCAACCTAGGCGCCGCCGGCAACCAGCGATGGGAAAACGCGACTCGTCGCCCGCCTTCTCGTGCAGCGCTCTCGGCCTCGCTAAACTGTGTGCATCCGATCAGCAATCTACCACAAGGGGAGGATTTGCGATGCTGCGGCGCGATTTTTTGTGGGCAGGCGGGCTCGGATTGACCTTCGGGGGGCGGATTTTCGCCGCCGAGCCCTCGCGCAGGCCGCGTCGTGTCGGCTTGATCGGTTGCGGCTGGTACGGCAAGTCGGACCTGTTCCGCTTGATCCAGGTCGAACCCGTGGAGGTGGTGTCCCTCTGCGATGTCGACCGGGACATGCTCTCGTCCGCCGCGGACATGGTAGCGCAGCGGCAAGTGTCGAAGCAGCGACCGCGTACCTATGGCGACTATCGCGAGATGCTTCGCGAAAAGGATCTGGATATCGTACTGATCGGTACGCCCGACCATTGGCATGCGCTGCCCATGATCGCCGCAGTCCAGGCCGGCGCCGATGTCTATGTGCAGAAGCCCATCAGCGTCGACGTCGTCGAGGGGCAGGCGATGGTGGCGGCCGCGCGTCGCCATCAGCGAGTCGTCCAAGTCGGCACGCAGCGCCGCAGTACGCCTCATCTGGTCGAAGCCCGCGACACCGTGGTGCGCACCGGGCGGCTGGGCAAAGTAGGATTGGTGGAAATCTACTGCTACTACCACATGCGGGCCCGGGACAATCCGCCCGATTCGATGCCCCCAGCGTCGCTGGATTACGAAATGTGGACTGGACCAGCGCCGTTACGAACCTATAACCCGCTGGTTCATCCCCGCCGTTGGCGAGCTTTCATGGAATACGGCAACGGCATCGTCGGCGACATGTGCATCCACATGCTCGACATGGTCCGCTGGATATTGGAACTGGGATGGCCTCAGCGGATCAGTTCGTCAGGCGGCATCCTTGTGAACCAGAACAGCAAGTCCAACATTGCGGACACCCAGACTGCGACCTTCGACTTCGCCGACCTGCCCGTCGTGTGGCAGCATCGCACCTGGGGACAGGCGCCGGATCCCCAGTACCCATGGGGCGCCACCTTGTACGGTGACAAAGGTACGCTGAAGCTGAGCGTTCACAGCTTCGACTTCGCGCCCGTAGGGAAGGGCGAGCCCGTGCATCGGGATGTCACCTACGAGCTGGATCAGTATCCCGAGGACAAAACCGAGAAAGACCTGGAAAAACACGTTGCGCCGGCGAACCGGCAGCACATGCGCAACTTCCTCGCGGCCGTCGACACCCGCAGCCGTCCCGTGGCCGACATCGAGCAGGGGCATATCTCCACGGCCAGCTGCATCCTGGCCAATCTCTCGATGCAGTTGCGTCGGTCGCTCACCTGGGATGCCGACAAGCAACAGGTTGTGGGGGACGACGAAGCCAACCAATTGCTGCGGCGGACGTACCGCGAGCCATGGAAGCATCCGGAACCGGCCGAGGTGTGACACGGCCGCAAGCCGATTTCCGGTCGGATCAGCTGGCTGGTGTGGGACGCGGCGGAGCCGTCCGTGTCGTCTGGGGATCGCTCGCCGCGGCCGGCGCAGTGGCGGCATTCCTTTGCTTGAGCACGGCGCGCGTCACCAGCAGATAGTTTTCGCCGCGGTACTCGGTGAGTATGCCCGACACGCACCAAATGCGAGTGGCAGTCACATCTCCCAACTGCTGCGTGACGCGTTCCAACGCCAGGTTTTCCAGCACGCGGATGATGCCCTTGCCGTTCTGGGGATAGAAATTGTATCGATCGCCCGACTTCTGAAACTCTCCTAACTGGTCGGTGATCCGTACCCCCTCTCGTTGCCGGAGGACTATCTCCTTCGAGCCAGCCGGCTCCTCAGGCAGCTTGGATGTGAAGCGCGAGGCCGGTGCGGCGCTCTTGAGTGGGCTTACGGCTTGGCCGACGCTTCCCGTGCGGCCGCTGTCATCGCCCGCGGCTGCTTGCCAGACGACAGCCAGCAACAGGCTGGCGGCGCCCATCCACGCGCGAGAGCGGGTGGGACGAGGCATGATCACGGGGCAATTACAGGTCGTTCGCGTGGTTGTCATAAGATCACCTCCGAGTGCGGGGGTCATCTGATGCCTAAGCTTAGGTCTCGTCGCAAGCGCAATAATGGAATTGCGCCTGCCTATTATGGTGTTCTCGTCGACCGTGGTGATTTCGCCACGCGGTGGC
>JBFWYF010000219.1:0-9492 GCA_050186685.1 Pirellulaceae bacterium | reverse complement strand
GGCGGAGGAATACATTTTGCAGATTCCATGGCCGGGATGCGCCGCACTCCGCCAAATTGGAAAAAAAAATGTCTCGTTCAGTCCGAACCAAATTCAAGTCGAGCAGATCGCGAGAATCACGCAAGGATTATGCCGACAGAAAAAACTCGAGGATCGCGAGAAGAGAACGCCGCTGCCAGCCTCGGCGCATGCAGATTTCCGCGTTTACCGCTGATAAATAGGTAACAGCTGGTATGGAGGTGTGAGTGCCAGCACCGCCAGCGACGTCGCATAGGTCGAACCAAAACTGACTTCGTTGGCGCGGCCCGCCGGCCAGGAACCGTCTGCGGCTTGCTCCTTCAGCAGTTGATCGACAATCTGCGGGTAGACGTGGTCCCATGTCGCGCCACCCACCTGAGCCATGGCCTGGCTGCTGTAGTAGCTAGCCAGATAGAAATGCGCTCCCTGTGCCGGCGACGGATAGGCTCGCGACAGGTACCATTCGACGCCAGCTGCGACCATCTCGCTTTCGTGTTGTCCGCCGAGCAAGAGCGCAAGCATGGCCGATCCGGTATTGGCGAGCGTCGGGCGTGCTTCCGATTGGACGGTCAGCGGGCGGTAGCGGAAGACACCCTCGGTGCGTTGATCCAACTCCGAAACATAGCACCGTGCGATGAAGTCGAGACCTTCATCGAAGTACTGCTTCGGGACTTCGAATTCCGCATTCCGTGCGGACCGATAAAACATCAGCGCCCAGCCGGTGACGGAGATATCGGAATTCGCAGTCGGAGATTCCGGAAACGCATACCGCCAGCCGCCCGCCTCGTCGGGATGTTGCTTCTGACGAGACTGGACGCTACGGCTGAACAGCAGCGCCTCGGAGATCGCCTTTTCAATGTGCTGAGAACGATCGCCGGAGGTCATGCCGTAAACTTCCCCCAACATGAGTCCCGAGATGGAGTGGTTATAAAGCAATGTCTGGGGAGGCTTCAGGTGCCCGACCGAAGGAGCGATCGGCAACAGCGAAAAGTAACCGCGGCGACTTTGTTGGGCCAACACATAGTCGATGGCGCGATCGAGCTGTTTGCCGTACCGCCCGTGCCCAGGCAGGTGGCCTCGTGAAAGAAACGCCATCACGGCCATCGACGTGACCGCCGGCTGCCCCACCGGATTTGTGGGAAACGACCCGTCGTCCGCCTGTTGGGTCGCGAGCCATGCCAGTCCAATGTCTACGGATCGACCGATCCGCGTCCATTCGGCTGGTGGAAACGCGGAACTGAGATCGGAGGACGGTGCCATGGCAATAGTCCCCGCCGCGTGCTCCTGAGCCAGCGCCCACTGGGCAGACTGGAATGCGGCCAGCAGCACCAGGGGTATCAGCGGGCAGCTCGCCCCTGGAAAGGCTTCAAGTGCCCTCATTACGAGTCTCCAGGTTTCTCAGTTTGCGGATCCGTTCCTGGTACTGTTCGATCGCTGTTCGATATTCTTGAGGCGGAATTCGGCGACGGGACTGCCACAGACCATCTCCGAGCGATGACATGAGGCGGTTCCACTGAGTGTCGGGCAACGGTTCCCCTCGGGCCGCGGCCTGCAACACGGCCCGCATCTGGTCCGAACGGACCAACTGCTGCCACTGTTGTGTTCCGCCCTGCAATTGGGCCAATTGCCGCTCGAGGTCTTCCAATTGCGCGGCGGCCTGCCGGAGCTGTTCCGACTGGGTCGAATCGGTATCTGGTTCCTCTGCCTGGCGGCGAAGCTCCTGGATGCGTTCCTGAAGCTTCTGTTGCGCTTCGGTCGCGTCGGCAATCTCGCGCCACTCTTTTTCGGTTGGATCTTCCTCGCGTGGTGACGAGTTCCTTTGTACCTGCTGGTCGCGGCGTGCGCGGTCACGGGCCGCCTCGGCGGCTTTCTCCAGTGCTTCGGGCACCGGCACGCTTCCTTCGCTGGACACGAAGAAGTCGCTCATGACTCGCAAATTGCGCGGGCGATTGGGCAAGCCCAGCAGGGCGCCGAGGTTGGGTTCGCGCTCAAGCCGCTCGAGGACTTCGTCTAGAGTTGGATCCCGCAGATCGGCGATGTTGGGATTGGGTGGATTGATCTTGTCCAATTCGGTGACGACCGTTCGTCGCAGTTCATCGAACAAGTCCTCGGCCTGTTCAAAATCCGTCAGCGCGGCTTGCTGCTCCTGCGCGGCGGCATCCACGCGTTCCGATTGCAGCTCGAAGGTGGCCGCGATCTGGTGGAATGTGATCGATTCCATGCGGAACCGCAGGGCCGCCACCCGCTGCGACACCGCGGGCGGCACCTGGCCTTGGAATTCGCCAGACAGCTGGGCTTCCATGCCGTCGATATCCAGCCGCAGGATCTCGGTCTTACGGGCCAGCTGCTCCTGGTCGACCGCCGCCAGCGCCGCGAATCGCCGGTCACGCAGGTGAGTCGCGGCATCGGTCCAACCCGTCATGCGTTCGGCGAGCGTTTGCAGTTCGGCATTGCGGCGATCGGCATATTCCACCACCGCCACGTCCGCAGATTCGGTGGCGAGCTGCTGAAGAGCAAGCTCGAGATCCCCCCGAGTGTGTTCCAGACGCTCCAGATCGGCGGCCAAATCGCTCGACTCGTCGAACGGATCTCGCTGCAGCCGCCGCGCTAGCGTGGTTGCCGACCGCGCGCCGAGCGCCAGCTGTTGGGCCGCTTCGAGGACCTGCAACGACGTCCCGGCGGATGGATCAAGCCCTAACGGAAACTGGGCCCGCACCCGCTCCTCGAACTGTCCGAATTCCTGAGTCAGCGGAGTAAGCTCCTGCAAACGGACTTCGGCGATCAGCAACCAGACGTCTTCCCGTTGGGTCTCGTCGACGTTGAGCCAGCCGGAGACTTCGGTGGCCAGCGCCTCCTGGCGCGTGTGCAACTCCGTCAATCGATCGCGCAATGAAGTTTGACGGCGGCGGATCAAGTCGATGTACTTGCTCAGCAGACGGGGGTCGTCCCCGAGCATCCGTGCGAACTCCGCCATCAGGTCACGTCGCATTTCCGTCACTTCGCGAAGCCGATCGAGATACGCCTGATCGACTTCGACAATGGCCATTTTCCGCTGCAGCGGATTGGGATTCGGCCGAGTCTGGGCGCGGAGAAACCGGTGCAGATTGGCGACGTATACCTCGTACATCTTCGCCGTCTGCTCGATGGTCGTGGCGAGAGACTCTTCCTGAACTGCCCGGTCATATCGAACAAGGAGTGCCGCTAACAGTTCCCTCGCTCGCCCGATGCCGTGCGCCACTGCGGCGATATTACGCGGTGCGTCGACCGCGGGCTGCCGAATCAACGAGAAAACTCGATCGCGAGCGGGTGTCAGGTGGGCGATCCCGATCTCGATCATTTGCAGTCCTGCGAATGCGTACGGCGTGTCTTTCGACTCAGCACGCAGCTCCGCAATGATCCGTTCCGCTGACGCAAGATGCCCGTCGGCATCCTGGAGGTCAGGAACCTGCGCATCGGCGAGACCGGTAGGTGGAATTTGTCCGACCAGAGGCGCGACGCGTTCCTCGCCGAGCTGCAACTCGTGGTCGATATGTTCCAGACGCTGCCGAATTCGCATGCGCACGGTGGCCGTATCCGCGGTGGATGTGGCCGCGGAAACCAGCTTCTTCTCGATCTTCAGTTTCAGCCGGTTCGATTCCGCATGTTGTCGCAGCAGGTCATCCGTCATGGCGGGTGATGGGCTGGTCATGCCATCGCGCGACTGCGCGGGCCCGGGCGGTCCGGCCATCGACGGGGCGGACGCTGACGGTGGATCGTCGTTGGTCGTAGCCGGTTGGCGCGTCGGGCCGGAGCCCGGATCATTCTGCGCTGATAGCCGTGTTGCGGCCGCGGCGGGCACGTTCGGCGGGTCCGTGGGCGCCTCGCCCTCCGGATCGCGACGGGGCGCTGCTGCCGGGACCGCCGCTCCGCTCGGCGCGTCCGTCCCGCTGTCCCCCGCGCGGTTGGACTCATGCGCGGCCGGCGCTCGCGTCCCTTCCGGTGCCACTCGCTCAGACGACTCGGACGTGGCGGCCGGGTCGGGCGTGCGGACCTGTTCGGTGATTGCAGCTTGTTCGGCTGTGGCGGCTTGTTCCAATGGGGCCGCCCGCCTGGCCGTGGCGGTCCGTTCCGATGTAGCGGTGTGTTTCGCTTCGTCGGCCCGTTCGGACACCGTGCGACGCGGCCTTGCCGCGAGGGAAGGCGAGAGCGCAGATGGGTCCGAAGATCGCCGTGATGACTCGGAGGCCGCGGGTTCCGGCACCGTGCGACTAGCGGAGTCCTGCGACGCGGGCGCGGAACGCTGAGAATCGGCCGCGGCGAGCGCCGACGTCGGGTCCCGCGAAGCTACCGGCGACGGAGCGGTTTGTGTGGGTGCCGGCGGCTCGGCCGGTGGCGCTTCGCGCCGATTGTCGGTGACACGGATCACAAAGCTAAGCTGCGCCCCATCCGGCAAGGCCAGGCGTGACAGGTCCACGCTTGCCGTCGCGGTCACATGAGGCCGGTTCTGCTGGTCGCCGAGCGGGATGTTCTCGACGCGCAAGACCGTGGGAGGCTCGCCGGGAACGGGGGCATCTTCGTAGATCACGAGTTCGGCCTGTGCAATGCCGTGGTCGTCATGGGCCTCGAACTTTACCTCAAGGGAGGCATCCGGGCTGAGCGCGATTTCGCCGGTCGGACTGAGAATTTTGGCGACAGGCGCACGGTCGGGAATGACTCGGAAATGGCACACCGTTGGCCGTTGGCTACGCAGCTGATGGCGGCTGAGCAGAACCGGCTTCAGGGAGACATCCTCCAGCAGTGTGGCTTCGTAACGGTACCAACCGTCTTTGTCCGGGTACAGTTTGTGCGATCGTTCCGGCGGACTCGACGATTTCATGTCCCCATCGGGAGAGGCCGCCCGGAACGTGACAAGCTCGAACTGCTGTACCGGCTCCGCGGGCCGCATCTCCAAACGCAGTCGGCTGCCTTGCACGACTTGCGCGCGATCCGGCAGATAATCCTTGACGTATTCGGCTCGCTCGACGTAGCTCGGAGCGGTCACCGTCAGCCGTACGTCGGCCAGCAAAGGATAGTCGATCACCGTCACACGATGCCAATCCGAAACGGCATCGCCCACGCGTGCCTGGTACTGGAACGAATGGTCGACATGCTCGACGACGTACCGAAATCGCTCGGACGTCTTGCCGGTGGGCGAAAGCGACATCTGCTCGGGATCCGCTCCCGGAACGACGATGGTCAAGGTCGCCACACTTCGCGGCACTCCTTTCGTCTGCAGGTGAATCTCGGCGGCATTTCCCCGCGGCACCACGAGATCGCCGGTGATCGAGTCAAGTTGCGTGGCCGATAGATTGCGCCACGGCGACCAGAATCGCAGCAACAAGATGCGGTGGTGCGGCCAGTTCCAGGCGAGCACCGCGGCCACCACCGTCGCCGCCACGGACAGACCGAGGATGGGTCGGCGTAACGCGCGATACGGTACCACGCGCGCCGGGTCCACGATGCGCGTGGTCGCCACCGCTTCGCTGGTCACCTGGCGGAGCATCGCTCGGGTGATCAGCGAATCAGAACGCCAGTTCCCTTCGACACAGTGAGCAACGGTGGTCCAACGTTCCTCCAGTTGTGGAATGCTCGCATCGATGTCGCCAGCGGCCTGGCGGAGGCGTCGTGCGCGCAGCCACGGTCGGATGCCCGCCGTCGCGAGTGCTACGGCGGCTGCGCCCAGGGCGCTCAAGGTCAGTGCGGCGCGCGAATACGGACCGGATAGCATGCAAATGCCATCGACGCACATCGCGAAGAGCATCGTCAAGAGCAGCACGGCCCCCGCGACCATGACACCCCGCGCAAGCGAAACCAGCACGCGTCGCCGTCGAATTTGGCGCAGCGTCCGATCCATGGCCACGGGATACGCGGCAGTCTGCACGGCGACGGACATGGTGTACCTCCTAGGACAAGCCGAACTGCTTGCGGACGCCCCATTCCACGAACAGACATCCGAATATGACAACCAGGAATTCCCATCGCACCCACAACGGCCGCATTTCTTGCTTCTGTTCGATCAGCGGCTCGAGTTGCGTCAGGCCGAGAATCTCGCCGATAGCCGTGGGGGGCAAGACCTGCCCCCCGGTGGCCGCGGCAATCTGCTGGGCGAGCGCCCGATCGCTGCGCGTGTCGAGCGATTACCGGTTGAGTGCCGAGCGGACGGTGAAGCTGGCCGCGACGTCGAGAGCCTCCTTTGCATCGCGCTGCTTGTTCGCCAACAATCGGTCGACCTCAGGGCCGCGCGGCTCCAGGCGATAGACGCCCGGCGGCAGCCGTTCGAACGTACCGGTGTAACGCCCGGGAGCGGAACCGTCGGGAGCCAGCGGTACGGCCATCGCCACCTCGTCGTCGCCGATGGCCACGGCCTCCAGTTCGGCGCCGACAACAGGTCGACCCGTCTCGTCCACCAGCCGCACCGCGGCGGTGGCACGTTCGCCGAAGCGATAGTCGGGTCGATCGGTGCGGATCGTGACGAGTTCCGAGCCGGTCGCCAGGTCGCTGGCGATCGCCCAGCGCAGCAGCTGGCCCCAGAACCGGTAATGGAGCCGGTCGCCGCGGAGGAATCGCAGGCGATACGTTTCAGGGCTCGCCAGGTAGACTACGCGTCCGCGCCCGACTGGCTGCCAGCAGAGAAAAGCCCGGGCTGCCGGATCGGGCTCCGCTTCGACAAGGGGGCGGGGCAGGGCGGTGATCAGCGTCCTCGCTGTCGGCAGCGCCCGGTGGTATGGTGACAGTGCATAGAACGGGGCCTGAGCGTTAATAAAGTCCCAAGCCGTTCGCGTGCCTTCCTGTGTATCGGCAATCATCAGCGCATGATGTTGCCAGCCGTCACTCGTCACCTGCAGAGCATACCCATCACGAGGTGGGTTTTCATCCGCCATGTCGACTCGTGTTACCGGCAACAGTTCTTCGAGCGGCTGGTTCGCATACGCGTGGGGCATGGATTCATCCCCGGCGATGACCACCAGCGTGCCTCCGCGTTCCCGCAGATATTCGGCCAGCGATGTTTGGGCTTCGACCGTCAATTGTTCGGACGAGACATCACCCAGCAGGACGACGTCGTACTCGTCCCATTCGTCCGCTGTGGTTGGAAACGACTTGCTATCGGCCCGTCTACCCGTCGCAGATAACCGGGGACGGAATAACAACTCGTCGCATGCCACCTTGGCATCGCGACGTAACAACTGAGCCAGGTAGCGAAACTCCCATCGAGGCAATTCGTCGGCCAGCAACAGGTCGATGTGGTCGCGTGTGACATGGACTTCGAATTGATCGAAGTTGTTCTCCGTACTCCGCTCGCCGTCGAGTGCTCCCACGCGGACCTGGAATCGCTGCAGTCCCACCTCATCCAGCCGGGCATGAAAGCGAGCTCGTAGTGTTGCGACATCCGAGTCGATGGTCATTTGCCGATCCTGTACCACGCGACCATCCTGCAGGAGTTCGACGAGGACGGATTCAGTGGCACAGTCATACGCTTGGAAGGTCGCTTCGATCACCACATCGTCGTCTTTCATGACCACGCCGGGTGCGCTGATGGCCTTCAGCTCGACGTCGCGAACATGCTCGGGGTTGCCGATGGGCACGACGTAGACGGGTGTGCCGGCCAGTTCCGCGGCCGCATCACGTGGATCTCGCACGTCGGACTGGTTGTGGGCCGCATCCGTGAACAGCAGCACCGCGGCGAGGGGCTGTTCCTGTCGCAATTGCCGCAGCTGGTCGAGGGCTTCGGTCAGATTCGTGGTCGGAGGCTCGACCGGGTCCGGCACTTCGAGCCGGGAAGGCGATCGTGGATCGGCGGCGTTCACCTCCGAGGAGGGCTTGGCGGTCGCCAGGCTGTCGCGAGATCGAAAATGCCGGTCGAACTCCGCATGCCTTACATCGGCCTGCGAGTGGACCTTCGCCAGGACCGACTCGTCCAGGACCGCGACCAGTTCCGCAACACGAGCCGACCGGGCAGGCCGGCCCGTCAGGGCCGACCGAAGATTCATTGTTTCGTTCGACGAGCGTTCCCACACCGCGATCTGGCGGACCAGCGCTGCCATCCGCCGCTCGATGCCGGCGAGGTGGTATTCCAGATCGGCAAGCTGTTCGCGCCAGCCAAACTGGAGCGAGTCTTGGCCCCGACGTACGCCCGCCGCGAGTTCGCCGAGTCGCTGGCAATCGGTTCCGCGGAGGACCTCCAGCATGCGAGGAATCGGTTCCCACGGTTCACTCTCGCCCGTGGTACTTTTCGCGGCCTTCCCGTGCTCGGCCAGTGCCTGGAGGTTTGTGCTCGTCCGCTCCACGGCATCCCATGCGGCTGCGGCGGACAGCAGCGCCAGACGCTCCGGCTTCTGGCTCCGCAGCGCCGAATTGGCGTTTTTTAGGCGCTGCACGGCCAGCGCGGCAGCTGCCAACGCTCGATCAGCAAGTGCCGTGGGGCTTGTCTCGTCGGCTCCCGCAGCTGCCACAACCCAGCGCCAGTCCTCGTCGGGCACGGGTGGATCGGTTGTCGACATGCTCTCGCTCGCGTCCACGACGATGGCGACGGCCCGCCGGGTCGTCGATCTTTCGTTCCGCACCAGCGCGGGGGCGAGCAACATCCAGAGGACCAAGAGGGTGACCGCCGTTCGCAATAATCCAAACAGCAGAGTCCGGCGTTTCCCCAACACGGGCAGTTCTCTGCGCAAGGACCAGGCGATCAGCGCGAGAATCAGTCCGCCAAGAGTGACCACCCCTGTCCAAGGCAGAGGTCCATCCCAGCTGAGCGAGTCGATCGTGGAAGTGGTGACGGGCATAGGTTTGGTAATGACGAGGCCGCGAGCGACCGGCGTTAAGGCTCCCGGGATGCGGACCATGGCGATACATAGGCTGCTTCAGACGACCGGTCTCCGGCCGGGCGAAAGTAGGCGGCTGGCTGCTCCCTCGGCGATAGAGACGCCAGCGACGTAGTGGTCTCGGGGATGGGAGTGCCCCCAAACCTCCGACGGGCCACCACGCCAGACAGCACGAGTTCGCCGGCAATCAATGCCAAAAGTGTCAGAATCAGCACCGGCCAGATCCGCGTCCGCCGGTGTGTGTCGGCAAATGCGTCTTGCACGCCGCGCCGCAGTGCCGCCACGGTGTCGATGGCAGCCAGATCGGCCGCCGACAGTTGGGTCAGGTCCGACTCCCGCGCATCCCGGATGACGTGAAACGGAATGCGCCGACCCGCGAGACCGTATTCCACCGAATAGTTGCCTGGCCAATGCGTGTGGCTTGTCCGAAACCAGGTTTCGCTGTCGACCGGTTCGCTGGTAACGGGAATGATGCGACCGTCGGGCGACGTCAACGTCGCGTGCGGATCACCGGACTGGCCGGTTCGGAACAAGAGCGCGTCGCCAGGTCGCAAGTTGTAACGCGTACCGCCGGGTTCGCTCAGATACCCGAGCCAGTCGTGGATCATGACGACGAACGCCTGGGCAACTGCCAGGTCGC
>JBFWYF010000218.1:0-9499 GCA_050186685.1 Pirellulaceae bacterium | reverse complement strand
GTATGCGATCAGGCTACCCAGCAGATCGGGACGGCGGAGGAAGGGACTGTCGAGAGGCGTCGGACCTCCGAGTACGACGTGATTGCCGCCTCCCGTGCCGGTGTGGCGGCCATCCAGATTGAACTTCTCCGTGCCGAGGCGAGCCAGCCGAGCCGCTTCGTACAGCGACTCGGTGTTCGCCACCAGTTCTCCCCAACTGGCGGCGGGGTGGATGTTGACTTCGATCACACCCGGGTCGGGTGTCACCTTGATGTGGTTCAGCCGCGAGTCCGGCGGCGGCAGGTACCCTTCGATGACGACGGGCATATCGACCGCACTGGCCGTCTCCTCGATGGTGTGCAGCAGCTCGACGTAATCGTCGGCGGACTCGGTAGGCGGCATGAACAGATGCAGCCGTCCCTGGCGAGGCTCGATACATAATGCGGTGTAGACGAACTCGCCGCCTAACTCGTTGGCCGATATCTCCTGCTCGCGCGTCGCCAGTTCCGTGTCGCTCCGTAACGGCTCGCGCGCCAGCGCCAGTTGGGGCGGTCGCTCCGGACGTTGCGGCAACGGACCGCGCCGGACCGTCGGATCCTGCTCCGCGAATGACCAACCTGCTACGCCCCCCACCGGCAGCGATTCCAGCGGCAGCCGCAGTCCAATCGGCGAGTCGCCGGGCAGCAGGTACAGTCTGTCCGTGCGGACCGGCCAGCGCCCGGTCAGCCAGCGCGGCTCGGCCTGCCACCACTGCCGCCGCAGTGGCAGCACGTAACCGACGACCGACCCGAGGCCCCGCTCGGCCACCCGTGCGAGACGTGCCCGCTCCTCGGGATCCTTCAACTTCGAGTCCGCCATCGAGACGTCGACCGGCAACCGCTGTTCTTTCGCGAGGTAATGCCACACGTCTTCATAAGCGGGCCGCGCCATGCGGGGATCGACGTGCAGGTATTCGGCCAGCACGCGAATGAACCGGGCCGCATGCCCGGGGCCGTGGCCGTAGTCGTGCGTCTCGTCGGCAATCAAGTGGTCGCGAGCCCACAGCGGCTGGCCGTCTGTCCGCCAGTAACAGCTGAACGCCCAACGCGGCAGCGACTCGCCGGGATACCATTTTCCCTGGCCGAAGTGCAGGAGCCCGCGGGACGCGAACAGGTTTCGCAGCCGATGAATCAGGTCCGCGGCCCGGTGCCGCTTCGTCGGACCGACGGCGGCGATGGTCCATTCCGCACCGTCCATATCGTCGATCGATACAAAGGTCGGTTCGCCACCCATGGTCAGCCGCACATCGCCTTGCCGCAGCTGGTGGTCCACCTGTTCCCCGACGGCCAGGACGCGCTGCCATTGATCGTCCGAGTACGGCTTCGTCACCCGCGGATCTTCATGGATCCGATCGACCCGCATCGAGAAGGCGAACTCGGACTCGCATGGTTCGACGGCGCCCGTAATCGGCGCGGCACTTTGCGGCTCGGGTGTGCAGGCCAGCGGGATGTGTCCTTCCCCGGCTAGGAGCCCCGAGGTCGGGTCCAATCCGATCCAGCCGGCGCCCGGCAAGTAGACCTCCGCCCAGGCGTGCAGGTCACAGAAATCCTTGTCCGTTCCAGCCGGGCCATCCAGTGGCTTGACGTCGGCCACCAGTTGGATCAGGTAGCCCGACACAAAACGGGCGGCAAATCCCAGCTCCCGCAGAATGCGCACCAGCAGCCAGCCCGTGTCTCGGCAGGATCCAGAGCCCAGCGTCAACGTCTCCTCGCAGCTCTGAATGCCCGGCTCCAAACGGATCACGTACCGGATTTCCTGCTGCAGCCGCTGGTTCAGGCCCACCAGGAAGTCGACCGTGTTCTGAGAAGAACGGTCGATCGAGGCGAGGTAGGCGGCCAGCCGGGGGCCCGGCGTTTCAGTTTCGCGATACGGCCGCAACTCCTTGAGCAGCCAGCCCTCGTACGAAAAGGGCATCGTCTCGGCATAGCTGTCGACGAAGAAGTCGAACGGGTTCAGCGTCGCCATTTCCACGACCAGGTCGACCTCGACTACAAACTTCCGCGTCTTCTGTGGGAACACGCAGCGGACCACGAAATTTCCCTGCGGGTCCTGTTGCCAGTTCTCGAAGTGGTCTTTGGGCTCGACTCGCAACGAATAGCTGCGGACGTGGGTCCGGCAGTGGGGCGCCGGACGAAGCCGGATCCACTGGGGCGACAGTTCGACCGCCCGATCGTACACGTAACGGGTCTGATGATTCAGGGCAACGTGGATGGCCATGCTGGATTCACACCATGCGTTTCAACGTGGAACGTTGGGGCAGCGCTCAAGCAGCATCGCCTCGTGCTGATCGGGCCGTGTTAAAAGGTTCCGATTATGCCGCAGGGGATCACCCAGGGTAAGCCACCATGGCGTTTCCCAAGTCGGGGGCTTAGAGTGATGCCACACTCCATCCGGATCCTTTTCCGAGGCAGCTTGCCATGTACCGATCTTCCCCGCGTATGGTTTTGCTTTCTGGCTTGTGTCGAGTTGTGTGGGCCGTGGCCCTGGCCCTGTGCGTCGAGCCGTGGTGCCCGGCGGCGGACAACTGGCCAGCCTTTCGAGGGCCGACCGGCATGGGAACCAGCACCGCCAGCCGGCTGCCGGTTCAGTGGGATGCGTCTCGTAACATCGCCTGGAAGACGCCGCTGCCCGGCCCGGGGGCTTCGAGCCCCGTCGTGTGGGACAGTCGGATCTATCTGACGTGCTACACCGGGTACTTTATCCCCGGTCAACCGGGTGGCAGTCTGGAACAACTCCGCCGCCATCTGATCGCGCTCAACCGCACCGACGGCCGCCTCGTCTGGAACCAGGCCGTGGCCGCAAAGCTTCCCGAGGAATCCCAGATTCGCGATCACGGTTATGCGGCCAGTACGCCGGCGGTCGATGATGAACGTATCTACGTCTTCTTCGGCAAAACGGGTGTCCTGGCTTTCGACCACCAGGGAAAGCAGTTGTGGCAGACCGATGTGGGGTCCCGTACGCACGGCTGGGGTACGGCCGCTTCCCCCGTTCTTTACCAAGATCTCGTTCTGATTAACGCCAGCGTCGAGAGCGAATCCCTGTACGCCCTCGACCGCGCTACGGGTACCGTGAAGTGGCGGGCGAGCGGCGTGCGCGAAGCCTGGAACACTCCCGTCGTCGTACAATCCGCTACCGGACGCTCGGAAGTGGTCGTCGCCACCCAGGGAAAGGTGCTGGCATTTGATCCGGCCAATGGCCAGCCGCTCTGGTCGTGCAAGACCGATATCGGCTGGTACATGGTCCCCAGCCACATTGCTCGCGACGGCATTGTCTATTGTCTGGGAGGCCGATCGGGAGTCGCGGCCCTCGCGGTGCGCACCGGCGGTACGGGAGACGTCACAGGATCGCATCGTCTGTGGACCAGTCTGAAGGGATCGAACGTCAGTTCGCCCGTGTTGCACGATGGCTACCTGTACTGGATGCACGAGCAGCGGGGTATCGCCTACTGTGCCAAGGCCGACTCGGGCGAGGTTGTCTATGAACAACGGCTCGATCGCGCAGGGCAGGTGTACGCATCGGCGTTGCTGGCCGACGGACGGCTCTATTATCTGACCCGCGACGGCAGGACGTTCGTGATTGCTGCGACGCCACGATTCGAGCAACTGGCGGCTAACGACCTGCGCGACGGCAGCTTGTTCAACGGAAGTCCGGCTGTGGATGGTGGCAGACTGTTGATCCGCTCCGACAAGTTTCTGTACTGCATCGGCAGGTAGAAAGCGGACGAATCGTATGAAGCAGCGAGGCCCCTGGCGTGTCTTGCGCGAGACCGACGTGTATGCCGACCCGTGGATCCGCGTCCAGAAAGACGACGTGCTGCGCCCCGACGGCCATCCGGGCACCTATACCGTCGTGCACCTGAAGTCCGGCGTCTCCGTGCTGGCGATGGACGACGCAGGTTCTGTATACCTGACCGAAGAATTCCATTACGGAGTCGACCGAGTCACCTTGGAGGTCGCCAGCGGAGGTATAGAGATCGGCGAGGACGCATTGCAGACGGCTCGCCGCGAACTGGAAGAAGAGTTGGGCATCTCCGCGAATCGCTGGACGCTTCTGGGCGTGTGCGATCCATTCACCGCCAGCGTGGTCTCGCCCACCCATTTGTATCTCGCCCAGGAGCTGATGTTCGGCATCCCTCAGCCGGAAGGAACCGAACAGATCCGCTGTGTCGGCCTGCCGCTGGAGGAAGCCGTGGAGCGGGTCCTGGATGGCCGGATCACGCATGCGCCCAGCTGCCTCGCCATCCTGATGACCGCCTGGCGACGCGGCGCTCCCAGGTAGGCCCGAACCAGGCGCCGTCAGGTCTTGATCTTGGGGTAACGGAACTCGCAAGAGGTCCGAGACGAGCTGGCGATGTTGGAAGTGTTGCCACTTCCACTACCCGCCGAATTCGGAATTCGGAAGTGTTGCCACTTCCGCTACCTTCTCGGCACTAGGCGAGGTCGAACAGCATGATCTCGGCGGGCTGATCGGTCTGGACGGTCAGCTGCAATTCGTCGCTCAGGGCGGCACCGTCCCCGGCTGCCAGCGCCTGGCCGTTCAGCGTGACGGCACCGCGCAGAATCTGCAGCCACGCGTGGCGACCGGCGGCCAACTCATGGGATACCGACTGCCCGGCTGCCAGCTCCGACAGGTAGATCCGCGCGTCCTGATGGATCCGCAGCGCATCCAGGTCACCGTTGGGTGAGGCCACCAGCTGCAGACGATTCGTACGCTCCTCGCGAGGAAATCGCTACTGTTCGTAGCTCGGAGGAAGTCCTCTCCGTTCCGGAAGCAGCCAGATCTGGTACAGGTGGACGGGCTCGAGACTCGAGGGATTGAATTCGCTGTGGGTGATGCCGGTGCCCGCCGACATGCGCTGGAACTCACCGGGACGCAGGACCTCGCCGTTCCCCATCGAGTCTTTGTGTTCGAGGGCCCCGGAGAGCACGTAGGTGACGATTTCCATGTCCTCGTGGGGATGCGTGCCGAAGCCTTGTCCCGGAGCGATACGGTCCTCGTTCATGACCCGGAGGGCTCGGAATCGAACGTGCCGCGGGTCCTGATACGAGGCGAACGAGAACGTGTGGTAGGTGTCGAGCCAGCCGTAGTTGGCGTGCCCTCGTTCGGCCGCGCGGCGAATGTGGATCATGCGTTCCTCCGGTCAAGTTTCCGGTTTCTTTCTCGTCGATCCGGCTTAAGATATACGGGCATTTACTGCCTGCCGCTTCGGAACGGCCTCCCGCCCCTACAATGTTTGGCGGGGCGGCGTGACGAGGCAAGTGGCGGCCTGACTTTTGGTCAGCCGCTGTCAAAGCGTTTGGCCCCAGGAGACGCAGTCGTGGAGGCTGCGGCTCTTTCCTGTTTCCGCGAGTGCCCGCCATGTTTCGTTTGACCTTCGGTTGTGTGGTGTGTGTGTCGGTGGCCTGGGCGAACTGGGATTCTCGCAGCCTCGCTGCGGACCTCGATTTTGAACGCGACATCCAGCCGATCCTGGCCGAACACTGTGCCAAGTGCCACGGAGCGGACGAATCGACTCGCGAGGGCGGACTGAGGCTGGACGTTCGCGACGCCGCGCTCCGGGGCGGCGAATCCGAGGAGCCGGCCATCGTGCCGGGTGCTCCCGACAAGAGTGAACTGATTCGCCGCATAACCTCTCCCGATGCGGATCTCGTCATGCCGCCGCCCGGCGAACAGAAGCCGCTGAACCAGGATCAGATTGCTCGGCTGACCGCCTGGGTCGAGCAGGGCGCGCCATATGCGGTGCATTGGGCCTTCGTCCCGCCGCGGAAAGCGTCGCTGCCTGCGAACGTTCCCGCGCATCCGGTCGACGCGTGGGTGGCCGACAAGCTGCGAGCCCGCGGCCTGCCGGCTTCGCCTTCCGCGTCACCCGAAGTGCTGTGCCGCCGGCTGTATTTGGACGTCGTCGGGTTGCCGCCGGGCCCCGAGGAGTTGGCGGCGTTCGAGCGGGAAGGATTCGAGCCGACTCTCGAAAAGCTGCTCCGGAGCGAACGCTACGGCGAAAAGTGGGCTCGCCATTGGCTCGACGTGGCTCGCTACTCCGACACCAACGGCTATGAAAAAGACTTGCCTCGCGACCAGTGGGTCTGGCGTGACTGGGTGATCCGGGCGTTGAACGACGACCTGCCGTACAACCAGTTCCTCGTCGAACAGATTGCTGGAGACCTGTTGCCAAACCCCACTCAGTCGCAGATCGTCGCCACGGGATTCCTGCGCAACAGCATGATCAACGAAGAAGGTGCCATTGTTCCTGAGCAGTTCCGCATGGTCGAAATGTTCGATCGAATGGATTGCATCGGCAAGGCGATCCTCGGTCTCACCACGCAGTGTGCGCAGTGCCACTCGCACAAGTTCGACCCGCTGACGCAGCACGAATACTACGGCATGTTCGCTTTCCTGAACAACTCCTACGAGGCCCAGTCGTGGGTGTACACGGAAGAACAGCGCCGGCAGATCGAAGAGTTGCACCGTGGCATTGCACGCGTCGAGGAACAGTTGCGGGCCGCTCGGCCTGATTGGCCGCAGGAGTATACCGCGTGGGAGCGTGCTGTCCGGCAGGCGGAAGTGGCCTGGACACCCCTGATCGCGAAGGAACTGGGGAGCGTCAGCGGGCTGAACCATCCTACACAGGAGTCCGACTCCAGCGTGTTGATGTTGGGGCATACCAGCAGCGACGTGTATTTCATCGCGCAGCCGGAACTCGAACAGGTGACGGGCCTGCGGCTCGAAGCACTCGTTCACCGCGACTTGCCGTCCGGCGGGCCGGGGCGGGGCAAGACCGGCACGTGGGGGATCATGGAGCTGGAAGTGCTCGTGCGCAAGCCGGATAGTTCGTCGTGGGACAAGATCCAACTGGTGAATGCGACGGCCGATTTCTCGGAGCCGGAGCAGAAACGTGATGAGAAGAAGTTGTTAGGTCCCGTCCGGTTTCTGATCGACGGGTCGGACGATACGACGTGGCAGGCGGATCGTGGACTAGGGCGCCGAAACCAGCCGTCCGTGGCGGTAGTGCAGTTCGAGAAGCCGCTGACCATGCCGGCGGGCTCGCAGCTGAAGATTGCCATGCGCATGACCGAGATGCTGGGCTGTTGCCGCTTCAGCCTGACGACCGCCGAGCGACCGGTGGCCGCTCCGGTCGATTACGCGGCCATCCAGGCCTTGCGCGTGCCGGCCGACCAGCGTTCGGAGGCCGAACGTTCGACCTTGTTCGCCGCGTGGCGGCAAAGTGTTCCCGCCTACCAGCCGTGGAACGACGAGATCGCGGCTCTCTGGAAAACCTACCCGCAGGCCTGGACGTCCGTGCTGCACCTGGCGGAACGAGGACCCGACAAGCGGCGCGAGACGCACTTTCTGGAGCGCGGTGCGTGGGATCAGCCGCGGCAGCAGGTCGAGCCGCACACGCCGGCCATTTTCCATTCCATGGCGGAAGACGCGCCGCGCAATCGGCTGGGCTTCGCCCGGTGGCTCGCCGACGACCGCTCGCCCCTCACGGCGCGCGTGGCCGTCAATCGCGTCTGGCAGGCGGTGTTCGGGGAAGGACTCGTCGTGACACCTGAAGACTTCGGCACGCGCGCTCCCGTGCCGGAATATCGGGAGTTGCTGGACTGGCTGGCCGTTGATTTCATGGAGCACGGCTGGAGCCAGAAGCACCTGCTCCGCACGATTCTGACCAGTGTTACGTATCAGCAGAGTTCCGCGGCCACGTCGGCACAGATGGAAGCGGATCCGCTCAATCGCCTGCTCGCACGCGGTCCGCGGTTTCGTGCCGAAGCGGAAGTCGTGCGGGATATCGCGTTATCCGTTTCGGGGCTCCTGGTGCACAAGATGGGAGGGCCTGGTGTCATACCTCCCGTGCCGCAGAACGTGCTGGACTACAATTTCACATATCCGAAGTATTGGACACCCGCGGGAGCGCCCGATCGTTACCGGCGCGCGGTCTACGGTTTCCGTAAGCGATCGATGCCGGATCCCGTGATGGCCGCATTCGACGGTCCGAACGGCGACTTTGCCTGTGCACGCCGCGTCCGTTCCAACACGCCGATGGCCGCCCTGACCGCTTTGAACGAGCCGATATTCGTCGAGGCCTCGCGGGCCCTGGCGCTGCGCGTGCTGCGCGAAGGAGGGGCGGATGACGCCCACCGGGCCGCTTACGCGTTTCGTTTATGCACGGGACGGCATCCCTCGTCGGCGGAACAGGACGAGGTCCTCCGGTTACTGCAATCGCAGCGACAGCGCCTGGCGGACGGCTGGCTCAACCCGCGAGAAATCACGACGGGCGACGCCGGAAAGCTGCCGGAGCTGCCCGCTGCGATCACTCCGCAAGATGCCGCCGCCTGGACCTTGGCCGGCCGCGTGCTGCTGAACTTGGACGAAACGCTCACGAAACCTTGACAGCGCGCCGCACGCCCACCCCGGCCGCACGTTGCCCCGTATCGACCTGGAGTCTGCCATGACGCTGCAGCATGAACTGAAGTCTGCTTTGGCCCGCTATCTCAGCCGCCGCTGGTTTCTGCGCGAGTGCGGCGTGGGACTGGCCGGGATCGCGGCCCGTTCCTTGCTGGCGCGAGAAACTGCCGCCGCACCGGTAGCGGCGAGCGGTGCCAGCCGTGGTCCCTTGGCGCCCCGTCCGCCGCATTACGCTCCGCGTGCCAGGCACGTGATCTACATGTTTCAGGCCGGTGCCCCCAGCCACTTGGAGCTGTTCGACCCCAAGCCGGAATTGGAGCGGCGGAATGGGCAACTGCCGCCGGCCGAACTGCTGAAGAACTATCGCGCCGCTTTCATCAAGCCGAACTCGGCCCTGCTTGGCCCCAAGTACAAGTTTGCCCGCCATGGCCAGTGCGGCATGGAGTTGAGCGAACTGTTGCCCCATCTCGGCGGCATCGCGGACGATATCTGTCTCGTCCGCTCGATGCAGACCGACGCCGTGAACCACGCCCCCGCGCAGATCCTGATGAATACAGGTTCAGAGCAATTCGGGCGTCCCAGCTTCGGTGCCTGGACCTTGTATGGGCTGGGCAGCGAATGCGACGAGTTGCCCGGCTATGTCGTGCTGACCAGCGCTCGAGGCACCAGCGGCGGAGCCAGCAACTATGGCTGCGGCTTTCTGCCTACTGTGTACGGAGGAGTTCCGTTTCGCAGCGCGGGCGACCCGATTCTGTACCTCTCGAATCCGAGCGGCATCGATCGCCCGGCGCAACGGGCATCGCTCGATGCACTTCACCGGCTGAACGAATTGGCGCTCGAGGCGGCGGGCAGCCCGGAAACCGCGGCCCGCATCGAGAGCTATGAAATGGCGTTCCGCCTGCAGGCCAGCGCTCCCGAGTTGATGGATCTGGGACAGGAGCCTCGATCCGTGCTCGACCGCTATGGCATCAAGGATCCCCAGGAGGCCAGCTTCGCCCGCAACTGCCTGCTCGCCCGCCGACTGGTCGAACGGGGTGTCCGGTTCGTGCAGCTGTTCCATGAAGTCTGGGACCAGCAC
>JBFWYF010000217.1:0-9517 GCA_050186685.1 Pirellulaceae bacterium | reverse complement strand
CCGTCGAGCGGATGAACCCCGCAGAGCAACAATGTGCTGGTGGTCGGCCCATGGCCACATGGCGGCTGGGCATCGACAGATGGCGACAAGCTGGGCGACATTCATTTCGGGTCCAAGACGGCGGCCTTCTACCGAGCGGAAATCGAGTTCCCTTTTTTCGAGAAGTACCTGAAGGACCATGCCGTAGCGGCGCCGGCCGAGGCCAGCGTCTTCGAGACCGGCTCGAACAGCTGGCGCACGTTCGACGCCTGGCCACCCCGCGAGGCCCAGCCGAAACAGCTGTTCCTCGGCGAACAGGAGTTGCTCACGTTCGAGCCGCCGGCGGCGGCGACTGGTTTTGACGAGTTCGTCAGCGACCCCGCGCGACCGGTCCCTTATACCGAGAAGATCACGCCCCGGATGACGATCGAGTACATGGTCGAGGACCAGCGGTTCGCGGCCAGGCGTCCCGATGTGCTCGTTTACCAGACACCTCGCCTCGACAAGGATCTGGTCGTGGCCGGACCCCTGGACGTGGAACTCTGGGTCTCGACCACCGGAACGGATGCGGACTTTGTGGTGAAGTTGATCGACGTGTTCCCCGATTCACCGGATGCGGCTCAGCAGCCCGGCTACCAGATGATGGTTCGCAGCGAGGTGTTTCGGGGGCGCTTTCGTAACAGTTTCGAGCAACCCGAACCGTTTGTCCCGGGCCAGCCCACGCGGATCCGTTTCGAATTGCAGGATGTACTCCACCGGTTCGCCCCGGGACACCGGCTGATGATTCACGTCCAAAGCACCTGGTTCCCCCTGGTTGATCGGAACCCGCAGAAATACGTCCCGAACATTTACCTGGCTCAACCCGGCGACTTCCAGAAGGCTACGCACCGCGTCTATCGATCGGCCCAGCATCCGACTCACCTGCGTCTGCGGGTTTTGCCTTGAGCCGCCTCGGCGTGGGCTCTCAGGGTGGGTGGGGCGGCGACGTGAAGTGTCACCTGGACGGCGCCGTCGTAGGCCGTGTGCAGCACGCGGGCGCCCACGCTTTCATATACCTGGCGGACCGCCCGGAAGTCGCGACCTCGCCCGCCGCTGACCACAACCACCCGCGGCCGTGCCCACCGGGCCATGCCTGACGGATCACTGCCCGTCGAACCGTGATGCGGGGCCATCAGAATTTCGCAGGGCCGCGCGGGCAACGCGAGCATTCGCTCGAGCCCAGGCGACTCCAGATCGCCGGGCAGAAGCACGCGATGCCCGCCGTATTCGAGGGCCAGCACGGCGCTGTGCGCGTTGTCGGAACCGACGAGCCCCGTGGCCGGCGGGTGCCAGGCCTCGACGGCGGCGTCATCGCGCGGAATCAGCCGGTCCCCGCGAACCAGCGGTTGGGTGGCGAGCCGGCGTTTTTCGAGCGCAGCCTGCAGCGCGGCCACCGCTCCTTGCGGTTCGCTGAACAGGGTCGGCGGGCCATAGACGGCGCCCACCGTGAATCGTTCGAGCAGATACGGCAAGGCATTGAAATGGTCCGCATCCGCATGCGAGACGACAACGGCATCCAAGTGCGTGATACCTCGCGACCATAGCACCGCCGCAATGGGTCGGCCGGCCATCGCGGGGCGTCCCAGCCGCCCGGCATCGTACAGCAGCGTCCGTCCCCCGGGGAATTCGACCAGCACGCTCGTTCCATGCCCGACCGCGATGAAAGTGCATACGAGCTTGCCCGGTTGGTCACTGTCCCGCCCGCCCGGACCGAAGGACACCCACGTCCCGAGCGCCATCCATGCCAATACGATGGCCCAGCGCCATCGCGCTCGCGGCCGTAAGGCAGGCACTGCCAGAGCACCAAGCCATCCGGCATAGAAGCATGCCACCCACCAACCGCCCGGCGCAGGTCCCCACACGTGACTCGCAGGCACGCGCAGCGCTAACTCGATACACCACTCCATCAGCTGCAGACTACCTCCGCACAGCCATCCACACAGCCGCGCGGCGGGCGGGAGCCATGCTCCGAAACCCAGCACGCCCAACCCCGCAAATAGCGCGACCGACATGGGCAGACAGACCAAAGGATTCAATCCGATGGCAATCGGAGACAGGACGTGAAAGCGGAACCACACCAGCGGCAACGACACAATCCAGATCGACCACGATAGCACTAACGACTGCCCCATGGTTTCCGCCAGGCGACGCAGGGCTCGCTGAGGCCACGGCCGCGTGGTACGGATGAGCCGCTCGAGTGGATCCAGCTCGCCCGCCGGTGCGTCCGGGTGGGATAGCCGCGTAATGACGGCCACGGCCAGAAAAGACAGCTGCGTGCCGGCTTGAAAAATCGCCGCCGGGTTCTGTGCGAACACAATCAGCCCCGCCACGGCCAACGTGTTGAAGCTGAGCGCCTGCCGTCCGCAGAGTCGCGCAAGACAGATGACCGAAATGAGCACGGCGGCGCGGACCACGGGCGGTTCGGCGAACGTCAGCGCCGCGTAGGCCGTCACAAACCCCATGGCGCCCCACAGCGCTAGCCGCCGGTGGAACCAGCCCGAGCGGCCCGCCGCCCACAATCCATACGCCAGTATGCCAACGTGTAATCCCGAAATCGACAAAAGGTGCGAGGTCCCGGTCGTCAGAAAATCCTGGTTTACATCCGCATCGACCTGCTCGCGGCTGCCCAGCAGAACCGCCGCCGCCAGCCCTGCCTGCCGCGCATCGACATATTGGCGCAGCAGGGCCACACCTCGCTGCCGAGCCGCGTCGAGCCACCAAGCTCCTGTCCAGCGACTGCCCCGCTCGAGCACCTCGACCGCATGGCCCCCGGCCACAACCAGACGGACCAGTCGCCTTACCGCACGATCGTATAGCCGCGCGTCGGACTCACCAGGATTCAGCGGCGGACGGGCCGCGACCAGCATTCCCCTTGCACGCAGTCGATCCCCAGGTCTGAGCGGCGGGGGCACTCCTTCAAACACGATCGTCCCCTGCCCCGACACGCGCTGCCAGGCGCGGCCTTGCCGCAGCTGCTCGACAGCGACGGCCATCTCCCAACGGTCCGCGAGCGGCATCGTGGTCAGCGGATCCGGCGGCGGGCTGGGGAAATGGCGCGGCGAACCCTGGACAACGACCACCAGACAGGCGGGCTCCGCTACATCGCGGGCGTACAGCCCCACCTCCGCAAAGTCATAGAAATGCCAGTGTGCGTGATGGTACAGCCCGGCCATGCTCCCCGCCGCGGCGAGCAGGATCGCCGTACCCCCGAAATCCGTTCGGCAAGTTGCAGCGTACCCACACCAAGCCAGGCAGGCGACGCATACCGCGCTCCACCAGACGACAGGCGGCACGTCCCCTACCCGGTCGCAGACCGCGCCGGCGATAGCCGCCCCGGCCAACGGAACCAGCGGCTGACGGGGCGGCACAACCGCCGACATACCCACCTGCATGAACTACACCCTTTCTAAGGGTGTACACTAGCCGCCCTCGGCCCGCGACGCAAGGCTAGGGCAGACCGCCAAGCGGGCTCACACCCCTTCCAGGCTCTGCAGCGAGATACCGGCATCCTGTGTCGCGACCGCTGCGTGCGGGTCGGTTTCCAGCGGCCGGCGGCGGCGCGAGCGGCGTCCTTGACTGCTGCTCGCCCATTCTTTCGTCAGCGTCTCGAAGACCTCCGGAGACTCATAGCGGACCACGTTCTTCCCCTCGGGAATCGGTCCGATCAGTCCTTTGAACACGGGCAGTCCGCGCAGCGATAGATCCGTGCTGCTGTCGTCGACCCCGATCTGTGTATGAAGTCGAGTCAGCGACTCTTGTTTGTCGTAGTCCCGAATCCGAATTGATCCATCGACGCCGCGCGTGACGATGCGATAGCTCTTCGACATGAGATTCCCCCCGCGATAGACCAGCCTGAAGCACCGCACCCTGGGCAACGTCCGCGCACGCACTGCGTCGCACGGGCGATGCCACCCCCAAGGATGCGCACAAGGCAGCCGTGCCCGTCAAGCACGCGCTGCCGCGGCGAAGTCCGGCTATCAGCCGATCCGATGGCAAGACATCGGGCCGTTCGCGGCGGGCGGTTCCACCTCGACCACCAGCGAACAGTCTCTCCGTCGCACATCCAGCTATCGGCCAAGCGCGGCGCGGAGCGCCAAGCATTCTCAGGCTCAGCGTATACGAGAGCGATCCCCCGAAACCGGTACGATGGGCAACGGCGTTGCCTTCGGCACGAGCCTTCCAACCGTCGTCGCAGGCGAGCCCTGTGCGTGTCTAGAACAGCCGCGGCCTTGAGCGGTTGCGTATCAGCCCAGCGGCGCTGGAGCCGGCGTCGTCCAGCCCGCTTCTATTTCGGCACCGCTGGGAGCGGCAGGTTGAGCCACGGTGAGCAGGCGTTCCAGCAGTGCGAACAGATCCGACGAGGTCACGATCCCAACCAGTTGGCCGTCACGCGTCACGGGCAGAGAGCTGACCCCGTACCGCAGCATGAGCCGTACGGCCTCGAGAACCGGTACATGCGGTTCAACCGCCAGGACATCCGTATTCATCAGCTGCCGGACGGAAACGCGCGCGAGTTCTTCTTCCGTGGGTTCGCGTCCCACGCCGAAGCAACGTACCATCTCCCGATCACTGACGATGCCGACCAGACGGCCTGTTTCGTCTTTGACAGGAAAATGCCGGATGTGCAGCGTGTAGAAGAGCTGCCCCAGGTCCAGGGCCGAGGTGTGCGGCTCGACCGTAATGGGCGAGCCCGTCATGAGTTGCTCGACGGTCAGGGATATCGCCGATGCGGCCGAACCGAGGAGGGACTGCAATCGACGACGTTTGGCTTCCGCGCGACTCATGACGAATACTCCGAAAATACGAACCACGGAACTGCGCGCAACTGAGATCCTCACGAACCATAGGTCACCCGCGGTAAACTGCCAACGCCCACCTTGCTCGAACGGCCCGCGGGCGGTAAACATGTAGCAGCCTGGAGGGTATCCGAATGGTGAGGAGTCTGATTCGAAATCAGATGCCGGGAAACCGGTTGGGGGTTCGAGTCCCCTGCCCTCCGCTCTAGTCCGTAAGCGACTTCATCTTGTAGCGGAAGTCGCCAGACTTCCGTGCCTTGCCACTGAGCGTCGTGTCGGAGATCGCACGCGTTTCGCGACAAGAGCCCGCGGAGTCGGACGTGCGGCCACTTCCGCGAGGGGCTTCGTGCGTGGCTCGGCCACGGCTGCAGCCGCAAGTGCCCCGATCGGATCGCCCACTGCATCCCCGCCGTTGCCGCGAGCGGAATCAGTGGGGGCTTCACTTCATGCTCTTGTCCGGCAGCCCTTCCTTCATCGCGTTTGCCGCTTCTTCCGGATCGAATGCTTCCGAGTCAAACCGACCCCCAATCCACTCCAACACACTCGTGTGTTCTTCGTGTTTCGGGTTCCGGATCGCTTTCAAGAAATCTGCGTGGCGGCATCGAATCGTATCCGCAATTGACAGGAGATCGCCTCCGAATTCCACTGAGTCTCGACGATCCGTATCTCCGACCAGGGACCTTGGCTATGGATGCCGCCATCGGTAATGGCTTCCGGCTCGGGGCTCAACATCATGAAGTACGATGTGAACAGCCTGCTCCTCGTGATTAAGTCGCGGTTCGAGCAGAACGGGCGCCGGCATTCAGGCGTCGCGTGGCAGCAGGTCGAGAAGCGACTCCTGGACAGACCCGAGGCGTTACGATCGCTGCAGGCGATGGAGGCCACGGGCGGCGAACCCGACGTGGTTGGAGTCAACGATGCCACGGGCGCCATCATCTTCTGCGATTGCTCGCCTGAGAGCCCGGCGGGCCGCCGCAGCTTGTGCTATGACCGCGCGGCGCTCGACTCCCGTAAAGCAAACAAGCCCCGCGGCAGCGCGCTGGAGATGGCTGCCGAGATGGGCGTGGCGCTCATGACCGAAGAGCAGTACAGGTACCTCCAGACTCTCGGCAATTTCGACACCAAGACATCGAGCTGGGTCGTCACGCCTGAGGACGTGCGAAGCCTCAAGGGCGCATTGTTTTGCGATAGGCGATTCGGTCGCGTATTCGTATACCACAACGGTGCCGAGTCGTACTACGCGGCACGCGGCTTTCGAGGTTGGCTGGAGGTGTAGTCGTGCATCGCGGCTGCGCGGGCGCCCGTCGTTTTGGCCGCGGCAAGGTGACCGCCGACGGCAGCGATCGGTACTGGTCAGTCCCAGAAGCAAACGCTGTTGTCCTCCGACGCGAATCGCCAACAGGGAGAGAATGTGAGCACGGTGACTTGTGGGGGGGGGTGGCCTCAGACATCATCTTCGTTCTGATCTCTCCCCGAATGACACGGTGGCTTCCCCGTGGGAACCAGCATCGTCGAGTTGGTCAGGCCTACCGGCCGGAGGCGCTGCGGCGCTCAAGCAGGCCCTTCAGACATTGAAGGTCCTTCCGGTTCGCCCGTCCGATCATCCAGGCCAGCAACGGCGTCAGCATGCGAGAAAACCCGCTCGGCTCGCCCCTGTTCCGCAGCGTCATCCGCGTACTCCGCTCGCCGACGGCCTGCCACTCGTAGCGGGTTTCCATCGGAAAGGGCCCCTCGGCGGTCCGCATGACAAGCCGTTCGCCCAGAACGTACTCGACGACCTCGTAGGTGTACGCCAGTCGCCTTCCCAGGAACTGCGCCACGAATGCCACCTGGGTGCCAACGGCCACGGGAGCCGCAGTCTTCCACTCAACCGACTGGATGTTTACATACCACGCCGGCACGTTGTCCGGATCCGCGGCATACGCCGCCACTTCATCACGAGGGCAATCAATCACCGTCTCCGACGTTACGTCTACTGTCGCCATTGCCGCCAAGTTCTCGTCTTCTCGCCACAGACGGGGTCAGGGTATCCATCGAAGCCAAGGCCGAGAGCCAGCCGATAGTATAGACGAGCGGCAGTCCAAGTTGCGGCCCTCATGGAGCAGACTACCCCCCCGTTTATCAGATAGCCGAACGGGCGCCACCGTGCTAGGTTTCACTATCGCCCGTTTCGCCTGCGCGATCCCAACTCAAATCGATCCCATGTCTCCGGTTCGCCTCCCGTTCAACTCGGATGCACCTGTTGCGTCACCTGCCACTCAGGCCAAGGTTTGGGTCGTTGGGCTGTTGACATCCCTGGCCATGATACTGAGTGCAGGGGTCAGTGCGTTAGCGATGGTGGTCGGCATCGCGCTACGGGACATACCCGAGGTGCGGCCGCCCCTGCCCTTTCTGCTGAGAGACGACGTCATCCGCATGCCGGCACCCATCGACGCGCGACCGTTGCCGGTTACCGACGACGCACGCGTGACGCCACTGCTCCGGATAGAGAGCCGTTAAGGGAAACGCAGAGCCCGCAGATGGTCGCCGAGAAAGGCAGGGAGAGGAGAAGGACGTATTCTCCGCGGCGTTCTGCGACGTCTGCGTTTCAAATCCCCCGGCCGGGATGAGAGGGCCGTTATGGAAACGCAGAGCGCGCTGATTCTCGCAGAGCGGAACGGAGAGAATGGCTGTGTCCCGCTCGATTGCGACCTACGGCGGATCAGCTAAGGCGCTCTGATCCTGCAGCAGCCGCACCACACAGTCCACCATCTGTGCACAAGCTCGCTCGGCCTCCGCGCTCAACCGGTAATCCGCGCACTGAAACATCGGCACGCGGCAGCGGACCGAATACAGAGGCGGCGCAGTGCCATACAGTTGCTGCGTCAGTTGCAGCAGCATGCTGACCGAGCAAGCATGTCCCGCGGGATCCGCCGACTCGCTGCTCTCACGCCGCACGATCACTTCGCCGGGAGGTCCGTCTACCGAGGCGTCCAGAACCAGCACCAACGAGGCACCGGCAATCACCGCGGCAAGTTCCGGCAACAAGGACGACTGGTCCAGCACACGCACTCGCTGGCTATCCAGCCGTTCGCGAAGAAGGCAAGCCGCGATGCGGCCCAACGCATCGTCTCCGCGCAACGTGCTCCCGATACCGATGACGAACACATTCGCCGTCATCGCTCGGCAGCCGCCGTGCCACGCGACTGCTCGTCCAGAATGCGTCCACGGGCATCGAGCAACTGGATGCGCAGCGGCATTTGCCCCAGCGCATGGGACGCACAGCTCAAGCACGGATCAAAGCAGCGTACGACCGCTTCGACGCGATTCAGCATCCCTTCCCGCAATCGATTACCGTCCACAAAGTGCGCCGCCGTCTGCAGGACGCTTCGATTCAGCGCCAGATTGTTATGACCGGTCGCAATGATCAGATTCGCCCAGGTAATCAGCCCATCGTCATCGATCTTGTAGTGGTGGATCAGGGTTCCCCGCGGTGCCTCGGCGACGCCAATACCCTCATTGCAGTTCCCGCGGGCCCGCGCTCGCACACGGGTGGCCAGGATGTCCGGGTCGTTCAGCAGCTGCTCGATGCGTTCCAGCCCGTACAGGATCTCGACCAGCCGCGCGAAGTGAAAATGAAAACTGCTGCAGACCGGTCGCCCGCCTTCCAGAGCGCGGAACTCGTCCAGCGCCGCATCAGCTCGCGGCGTGCCACAGAAGTTGCAGTTGTTCAGGCGGGCGAGCGGCCCCACACGGTAGATCCCTGACGGATACCCGGCTGGGCGGTAGTACGGGAACTTCATGTACGAATACGGCTCCACCGCCTCGCCGATGATCCGCGCATACTCATCGGGCGGAACCATGTCTTCGACCACCAGCCCGGACGCGTCCTTGATCCGCAGCAGCCCGTCGTAGTGCTCCATTCCGCCCTTGGGGGACACCAGGCTGACGAAAAGCGTCGGGAACGTCCCGAAGTGAGCCACCTCATCCGCGAATTTTCCCAGCAGGCGTTTGAACGCCGTGAAGGTCCGCTCCGCGATCTCCAAACCCTCAGGGATCATCGCCAGCATGCGTTGCCGCTTGTCGTCGGTCAGCGCCTCGTTAACTCCCCCCGGTACCATCCACCCCGGATGGATCTTTTTGCCACCCAGCATCTCGATGATGGATTGCCCGATTTGGCGCAGGCGGATGCCGTCGCGGGCCGTTTGCGGATGAGCGCCAAGCAGTCCAAACAAGTTGCGTTGTTTCGGATCCGCGTCCATGCCCAGCAGCAGGTCCGCCGACGAGAGGTGAAAGTACGACAGCGCATGCGACTGGACGAGCTGTGCCAGGTTCATCAGCCGGCGCAGCTTGGCGCCGGTCGGAGGAATCGTGACGCTCAACAGCTGGTCACACGCCTTCGACGACGCCACCAGGTGGCTCACCGGGCAGATTCCACAGGTGCGGGCGGTAAGGGCCGGCATTTCAGGAAACGGCCGCCCCTCGCAGAATTTCTCGAAACCGCGAAACTGCGACAAGTGGAAACGAGCGTCTTCCACCTGGCCAGCATCGTTCACGTGCAGCGTGATGTGCGCGTGCCCCTCGATGCGCGAGATGGGATCGATCTTTATCGTCCGGGCCATGGACATCAGGCTCCAAAGCGGGTCATCCGCGTCGGGTCGGGGATACGGCCGGCGACCAACTCCGTCAGTACATACCAGATCGTGTCCGCCGACGGCGGACAT
>JBFWYF010000216.1:0-9518 GCA_050186685.1 Pirellulaceae bacterium | reverse complement strand
GACCGCAATTGTCCTGATTACACCTCTGAATGAACCGCTTCTGCGAAAGCCGTATGCGGGAAATCCGCACGTACGGTTTGATGAGGAGGAGGGCTCGGCCCACAACCGACCCTCCTTACTCTACCGTCCTCCGCCGGAACTGCCATTCTTTCCCTGGTACGGCGAGTGCAACTCGTCGGGATGAACGTCCTGGTCTGAAAGTGCCGTCGTGCCGTGGGTTGCGGAGTCGGACTTTTCCGGAGAACCAGGCGATGGGAGTGCGCAATGTCGCCCGGCGGTGCGGAGAATGTCAGCTGCTACAACGCTCAGTTTGTCGAGCAGCAGCTTGACCGATACTTGCGAGATCCGCGGAGCGTGACCGCTGAGTGGCGCAAATGGTTCAGCCGGTTGGATCATGAGGAACTGGAGCCGACGCGATCGCCGCCCGTATTCGCCGGGCGGCGGCGCTGGACGCCGCCCGCGCCGAACGGGAATGGTACCGGGCTGGCCCGAGCCTCAGGAAGCCGCAATGGTTCGGTGCGCGCCGCGGGACGAGGCCCCGCGGCAGGCCCGGATGTGTCCGAAACGCGACTGGCCGGAGCCCGGCTGCAGGACCGGGTCGGGCGATTGGTGGATGCCTTTCGCACGCGCGGGCACCTCGCCGCGAAGCTGGATCCCCTCGGCATGGCGCGACCGGAACCGCACGAATTGAACTTGGCGGCGCACGGTTTCGATGAACGGCACGCGCAGCTGCCGTGTCCGGCGGCCGGCAATGGCGAAACCAGCTCACAGTCGCTGGCTGAACTGGTCGAGCGGCTGCGCGAGACTTACTGCCGGTACATCGGCGTACAGTTCATGCACATCGATGATCCGGCTGTTCGCCAGTGGTTGATCGACAGGATGGAGCCTAACTCCAATCGAACCACGATTTCGCGGGACGAGCAGTTGCGGATTCTGACGCGATTAACGGATGCGGCCGTGTTTGAAGAGTTTGTCCGGAAGAAGTTCGTCGGGGCGAAGACATTCTCGCTCGAAGGCGCGGAAAGCTTGATTCCGCTGCTCGACTTGGCCATCGCGAAAGCCGCGGGGCAAGGGGTTCGCGAAGTCGTGCTGGGCATGGCTCATCGCGGCCGGCTGAATGTGTTGGCCAATGTCGTGGGGAAGCGCCCAAGCGAGATCTTCTGGGAGTTTCAGGATTCGCTGCACGACCAGCCACGGGGGAGCGGAGATGTGAAATACCATTTAGGCGCCAGTGGCGACTGGGTCGCCCCGTCCGGAGATCGCGTCCATCTCTCGCTCTGTTTCAATCCCAGTCACCTCGAGTATGTGAACCCCGTGGCCGAGGGTCGCATGCGAGCTAAGCAACAGCGCAGCGGAGACGTCGAGCGGCGCCGCGGCCTCGTGTTGCTCATCCACGGAGATGCGGCCTTTGCCGGCGAAGGCATCGTGCAGGAGACGCTGAATCTCAGCCAATTGCCGGGCTACGCGACGGGGGGAACGCTGCATATCGTTGTCAACAATCAGCTGGGCTTTACCACTTCCCCGGCCGAGGCTCGGTCGATGCTGTATGCCAGCGACGCGGCCCGTCTGCTGCAAATCCCTATTTTCCATGTCAATGGCGAGCAACCCGAATCCGTGGCCCACGTCGTGAACCTGGCCCTCGACTTTCGAGCCCTGTTTCAACGCGACGTCGTCATTGATTTGTTCTGCTATCGTCGCTGGGGCCACAACGAAGGGGATGAACCAAGTTTCACGCAGCCGCGGATGTATGAGGCCATCGAACAGCGCGAGTCGGTCCGAGAGGGGTACCTCGACAATTTGTTGCAGCTGGGCGGCATGCGCCGCGAAGAGGCAGACGAGATCGCTCAACAAAGGCGCGCCGAACTCGGCCGCCAATTCGAGGAGGCACAAGAATCAGGCTACCGTCCCGCCCCCCATTCACTGACCGGAATCTGGGACGGCTATCAGGGTGGACCGGACACGGAAGATGATCCCGGGACGGGCGTGCCGGAGGAGGTGTTGAACAAGCTGTTGGAGCAGCTGACACGAGTGCCACCCCGTTTCGAGGTCCATCGCAAACTGAAGCAAGGACTCGAGCGCCGTCGGAAGATGGCCGCGGGCACTGAGCCGCTCGATTGGTCGGCTGCCGAAGCCCTGGCGCTGGCAACCCTGGCATGCGAAGGGCATCCAGTCCGTCTGACGGGCCAGGACTCAGAACGGGGTACATTCAGCCAGCGTCACGCAGTCCTGCACGATGTGAAGACGGGTGAGCGTTATCCGCTGTTCGAGCATCTGGAATCGCAGCAAGCGCAAGTGGAGATCGTCAACAGCCCGCTGTGTGAGGCCGGGACCCTCGGCTTCGAATACGGATTCAGCCTCGACTATCCCGAGGCCTTGGTGGCGTGGGAGGCCCAGTACGGCGATTTTGTCAATGCCGCGCAGGTCATCATCGATCAGTTCCTGGCCAGTGCCGAATTCAAGTGGCAGCGCCTGAGCGGCCTGGTGCTGCTTCTGCCGCACGGTTTCGAGGGCATGGGACCGGAGCACTCCAGTGCGCGACTCGAGCGGTTTCTTAGCCTCGCAGCAGCTGACAACATGCAGATCGCCTGTCCGTCGAAACCAGCACAGTACTTCCACCTACTCCGCCGGCAGGTCAAGCGGCGTTTGCGGAAGCCACTCATTGTGTTGACCCCGAAAAGCCTGTTGCGGCACCGTCGAGTTGCTTCCCCCTTGTCGGATCTTGCCGTCGGCACCTTTCAACGCGTCCTGCTGGAACACGAAGCGCGACCTTGTCGACGACTGGTACTGTGCAGCGGAAAATTCTACTACGACCTCCTGGAGTACCGGGAGCGTCACACCACGGATCAGGTTGCCCTGGCGTCCATCGAGCAGTTCTATCCATTGAGCGACAGAACATTGTTGGCCGCCTTGACTTCATGCCTGCGGCCCGACACGGAAGTCGTCTGGGCTCAAGAAGAACCCGCCAATATGGGCGCCGCCCGCTACTGGCAGATTCGTTACGGGCAGGAATTTCACGGCCATCGCTTCCGAACCATCACACGTGCGGAATCGGCCAGTCCGGCGACTGGATCGCGGGCCATCCACCAGCGGGAGCAAGATGAACTGCTGGCACGTGTCTTCTCGGACCTCTCCTAGCGGAACACCCTGATGCAAGTCGAATTGAAGATTCCGAGCGTGGGCGAGTCGATTCAGGAAGTGCAAATCGGACGATGGCTCAAGCAGCCGGGCGATCGTGTGGAAGCTGATGAAAACATTGTCGAATTGGAGACGGACAAGGCTTCGATGGAGCTGCCTGCCCCGGCCACCGGAGTTCTCGAAAAGGTCGTGAAACGGCAGGGCGAGGTGGCAGCCGTTGGCGACATCATCGCTTATGTTGCATCGGCTGAGCCGCCGAGTGGCAAATCGGCGGAAGTGCCGGCGGAGGCCAACTCCGGTGCCGGTCGAAGCGAGACGCCTGCCGCGCAGCCGCCCGAGCGAACTGCTTCGGAAACCCCGGCACGTGCGGCACCCTCTCGTGCACCCCAGCGCGAAAACGAGCCGAATGGACGCCAGCACGCTCCGCGAAAGGCTGTCAGCACACCTCGGCCATCCACGAGCGACGACGAGGGAAGACGCCCCGTGACTCCGGCTGCCCGCCGAGCGCTGCGAGAACACGGGCTCGCGGCGCGCGATGTTCCGTCGGCTGGACGGCGACTCCGCCGCGAAGACGTGGAAGAATACGCACGACGCAGCCAGGAAAAACCAGCGCCTGAGCCGAAGCGGACCATACAGGAAGCCGGCGAGGCCCCGGATTCGAATTCGGCCCTGCAGGAAGAAATCGTGCCGATGAGCCTCATCCGGCGTCGGATTGCCGAACGTCTGGTCGAGGCCCAGCGCCGGGCGGCTCTGCTGAGCACCTTTAATGAAATCGATATGTCGCGAGTCATGGAACTGCGGCAGGCGTACCGTGCTGCCTTCGAGGAAGAGTACGAAGTGCGGCTGGGGTACATGTCCTTTTTCGTCAAGGCGGTCGTCGACGCGCTGCGCCGTTTTCCCGAATTGAATGCGGAGATCCGCGGTAACGATATCGTTTATCGAAATTACTATCACCTGGGCATCGCCATCGGCGGCGGCAAGGGGCTGGTCGTCCCGGTCCTGCGGAGCGCCGAGCAACTCACCTTCGCGGAAATCGAAGATGCGATCGCGGATTTCGCAGAACGGGCCGAGGCCAACAAACTGCAGCCGTACGAGTTGGAGGGAGGAACCTTTACGATCACCAATGGAGGCGTCTACGGTTCCTTGCTGTCTACTCCCATCGTCAACCCGCCGCAGAGCGGAGTGTTGGGCATGCATCACATCCAGGAACGACCCGTGGTGCGGAACGGCCAGATTGTCGCCCGTCCCATGATGTACGTCGCGCTCAGCTACGATCACCGCCTTGTCGACGGCCGGGAGGCCGTATCGTTCTTGAAACGCGTCAAACAGGCCATTGAGGATCCCGCACGCCTGTTGCTCGACATTTGAGATGGCAATTGGGCATTGCGTTTGCGTAGTCATCGGCCAGGGCGGAGGCAGTTTATTTTTCAGGAGACCCAATATGGCCACAGCTGAAGCGAAATCCGAATCCTTGCACGACCAGACGATCATCGCTCTGCAACATGCCTACTCCATGGAGTTAGAGAGTGTAGCGAACTACCTGGCCGACAGCGTCAACCTTGACGGTGTGCGGGCAGAAGAGATTAAAAAATCCCTGGCCGCCGACGTCGAAGAGGAACTGGGACACGCCCGGCAGCTCGCCCGCCGTATCAAGCAGCTGGGGGGCTGGGTCCCGGGGCCCACCGATCTGTCCATCACCCACAGTCATATGGACCAGTCAAACCGGAGCACGGATGTCGAACATGTCATTCGTGCGGTCATTCAAGACGAACAAGCGGCGATCCAGCACTACAAACAGTTAATCCGCGACACCGACGGCGAGGATTACGTCACGCAGGATCTGTGCATCAAGTTATTGGCGGACGAAGAAGAACACTTGACGCAGTTCGAGGGGTTTCTCAAGGAATATGCGACTCCTCGCCGCTCGTGACGTTTCGTTCGAGAGCCAGGCCGGTTCGGTCCGCCGCGCCCCCGTCGAAACGGAACGCGGCCGCCGACCGGCAATCTCGGCTCGGAAAAGGCCTGGGCTCTCAAGGGTCCACTGAGTCGGCGCTGTTTTCGGCGTGCACGTGCACCTGAGACGCTTCGCTTTGCCGCAAGACGCGAGCTCCTTCGGCCAACTGCTCGGGATCCCCTTCAAGTACGACCAGCGAGTTTCCCGAGCTGACCAGCTTCTCGTACTGTTGAATGTGGTCCTCGTGAACTCCCCAGCCGCTCATGGCGCCAAGGAAGCCGCCGACTACCGCGCCGGCCAAGCCCAAACCCAGCGGACCGGCGATGACCATCGGGCCAATCCCAGCCACCATCAGGATCGGGGTACTCGCCATGAGACCCAATAGACCTCCCATGCCCGCCCCGGCCGCAGCATTCCGCTCGGTGTTATCGCCGTATTGCAGTTCCTGCGTTTGCGGCACCTCGTCCGTCACGTGAGGCCGGACGAAGGAAACCTGATTCAAGGGGAAGCCGACTCTATCCAATGCCTCCAGCGCGATGCGCGCCTGCTCCCGGGTTGCAAATACGGCGACCACACTCTCTCGTGCCATGCTCGTGCTCCTTTACGTTCGTTATTTCGCGGCGAAAATCATCGCAAGACCTCCGGGCCGGGGCGCTGGCCCGTAGCGGAAGTCGCAAGACAGGCCCGTAGCGGAAGTCGCACGGGCCGGGGTGCAGGCGCCGGAAGTCTTCCGATGCCGCTGTCGCGGCGTCTGGCGACTTCCGCTACCCTCGTTCCCTCCGCATTCGTCTGCTTCAGCACGCTCTGGCCAGCGTGGGTACCTAAGAAGGCAAGCGGCGTGCCGAGGTGCCTTGGATCTGGTCCCACGGCAGCCGGTCCGACCGCCGAATGTCCGCCTTCAAGACGACCCGCATCTGTTCCAGCGCGTAGTCATTCTCGCGCTCCGTATTCGCCGCTACACAGTCGGCTGGTACGTACAGGTGAAAGTCGCGCATGTACGCGTCGTTCGCCGTGAAGAGGACGCAGATGTTTGACGCAACTCCGACGAGGATAAGCGATCGGACGCCGAAATAAATCAGCAGCGTCTCTAAGGTGGTCGAAAAGAAGCCGGAGTGTTTCGGCTTCAGTACGAAGTAGTCGTCCTCCTCGGGTCGCAATGCGTCGACTACTTCTCGACCGCGCGCGTCCGCTTCCAGGCAATGTCGGACCTGCGATCGAAAATCGGACCGCCAGCGGCCGAAATTGTCATTCACGTAGACTACCGGCAATGCGGCTTGCTTCGCTTTCTGCTTCAGCTCCGCGATTCGCCGGGCCATCGGCACGGCGAATTGGAGTAGCTGGTCAGCCTCGGCAAAGTTGAAGTCGTTAATGACATCAATCAGCAGGAGCGCTGTCGTGGCCTTATCCGGCGCATTGCCATGCAGGTCTTCATTTTTGCTGGGCATGTCTTCAGCTGTTCGCGTCGAGCGGGCGGTTAGCTGGTCCGTTGATCACGTCGCCAGTCGCTTGAAAGCGGGAGCCATGGCAGGGGCAGTCCCAGGTGCCTTCGACCTGATTCCAATGCACGATACATCCGAGGTGCGGGCAGACCGCGGATAACTCGGTGACTTTCCCGTCCTCGCTCTTCGCCACGGCGAACTTTCTCATGCCCCGGCGGATGACGGCGCCGGTGCCTGGTTCGATATCATCCGGCGTCTTTTCCTCACCCGGTGTGACCCAGTCCGCGTACTGCACCGCGACGTTCACGTTCTCGCGCACGAACTCTTTAGCTGCCCGCAAGGAGGTGCGCGACGGGTCGTATAGGCCAGCCCAGGGATTCTCCCGACCCAGGATCAAGTCGCTCAGCAGCATGCCCGCGATCGTGCCGTGGGTGATACCCATCCCGGAATCACCCGTCGCGACGTACACATTCGGCGCGTCGGAAGGATTACGGCCAATGAAGGCCAACCCGTCCACCGTTTCCATGCATTGACCACCCCACGCGTGCTCGATGTTCTTGATCGGGAACCGCAGGCGCGCCCATGCTTCCAGTTTCTGGTGAGGCTGGTCTCCGGCGGGCTGCTGGCCACTCTTATGGTCCTCGCCACCGATGATCAGCAAATCATAATCGTCGTCCAATTCCTGCAGCCGCACGTAGTGGTACGGATCGAGCGTATCCCAGTAGAGCGCATCGACGACGGCGCCTTTGGCGATGCGAGCTCCGATCACGTAGGTCATGTAGGGCGCCTGCTTGGTGTGGAGCGCAAACATGTCATTAACCGGAGAGTTCGTTGCCACTACCACGGCTGATGCGCGCACTTCGTGTTGCCCTACCTGCACCGTCGCATGGTCTCCTCCTTCGATACGCTCGGCCCGCTGCTTCGTGTATAAGCCGACGTTCATCTCCACCAAGGCGTTGCCGAGGCCCGAAAGGTACTTCAGCGGATGGAATCGCGCCTGACGGAGAAACCGGATGCAAGGGCCACCATCGAGCATCTTCAGAGGGAGCCTCGCCACCATTTCCGCGTTCACTCCGGCTCGATGAGCAGCCTCCAGCTCTCGTTCCAGCGTGTGGGTGTCGTCCGTTGGGTCCGCAAACAAGTAGCCATCGACGCGGCGGAAATCACAGTCAATATCCAGCTCCTGGCTGATCTGTTCGATCCGGTCGATCGCGGCAGCATGGCTCTCCGCGGCCAGTCGTGCACCCTCGGCGCCGTGCCAGTATTCGATGTTGGTGAACCGGTCATCGATCGCATTCGACAGATGGGCGGTAGTGACATAGGTCATGCCGCCGGCCAAAGGGCCGTCGTCCAGCACCACGACGCGCCGGCCTGCTCTTGCCAACTGGTAAGCGGTCGTCAACCCAGCGATACCCGCCCCGACGACGCAAACGTCGGTCGTCAGATTGCTCGCCAGCTGGGCGCCTCGCGGCAGACGGTCGGCATCCGCCCAGACCGGTTCAGCACTGGCCGACGGAAAGGCAGCAGCAGGCTTCATGATGCGACTCCTGGTACATGGGGTGAACTCGACCCTGCTGGGCTCAGTCCGAGAAGCCGTATGGTTGACCGTGAATCGCTCCCCCAGTCCCTCTCCCGATACTCGGTGAGAGGCCCAAGGTGAGGGCGACGCGGTTTTCGGGCAGAGCCTGGCTAGTCGGGAAGCGAATCGCATGCCAGCAGCGAACGGCTGCCCGGCGCAGATCTACTTCATGCCGACGGCCCGCAGCATGGCACGCGTGATCGATTGCCGTTGCTGGTGGAACCCATCCCACGGATCGTGCTTCCGTTCCTGCAGCCGCGCCGGAACATTGGCGACGTCCCAGTCATCGGCTCCGGAGAGCGTCGGTAATTCGTCCCAGGTAACTGGTAAGGCGACGGTGGCGCCGGGGCGTGCACGTGTGGAATAGTTGGCGACCGCCGTGGCGCCCCGCTGATTGCGAAGGTAATCGATGAATACCTTGCCATGCCGTTTGGCCTTGCTCATGTTCGCAATCCATTCCGTCGGCCGTTGCCGCGCCAACTCCTGGGCGATGGCTCGCGCGAAGGACTTCAATTCTTCCCACGAATTGCGTCGCGCCAGGGGTGCGACGACGTGGAGCCCCTTGCCACCCGTCGTCCGCGGGAACGATTCCAATCCCAGATCGGCCAGCTGCTCGCGCACGGCGAACGCGCCGGCCACCACTCCGCGCCACGGCACGCCTTCCCCCGGATCGAGATCGAAGATGAGCATGTCGGGAGACTCGATCTTGTCCGTTCGAGCGGGCCAAGGGTGCAGTTCGAGTGCACCCATTTGGACTAAGGCAATCAGGCCCTGCAGGTCGTCGACAACGATGTATTGGCGTTCTCCGTGCTTTTCCGCAATCGGCACGCTCCGCGTGCCATCCGGCGCGCCGTCGGCCAGGTGCTTCTGATAGAAACATGCCTGAGCGCGTCCGCGCGGACAGCGCATGAGGGTCAGGGGACGGTCGGCAACGTAGGGCAGCATCCACGGTCCCACCGCCTCGTAATACTCCGCGATGGCCAGCTTGGTCAGTCCCATTTCAGGAAAGACAATGCGCTCCGGATGGGTGATCCGGACACCCGCCACCGTCGTCGCATTCGCCGAAGGGGTCCGTGGGGCATGGTGCGGGCTCGAGGGATGCGGCGGTTCGGCTGGTATTGCCTTCGCTTGTTCCCGTGTGATCTGATCGGGCGGCTTGTCCTCGCGCAGCCCATTAAACGCGGGATGGCGCAGGTAGCCGTCGTTTGTCCACTCCGTGTACTCTACTTCGCAAACCAGCTCCGGCTGGACCCAGATCGCGCCGCGGCGAGCCGCGGAGGTGAGCCCGCTGCGAAAGGGACTACCCTCGCGGCGATGTTGCTCTAATTCTCGCCGCACCTGCCGGAGCGATTCCCGCGTAAACCCTGTTCCCACGCGTCCGCAGTAGCGCAGGACGTCACCTTCGTAGTAA
>JBFWYF010000215.1:0-9529 GCA_050186685.1 Pirellulaceae bacterium | reverse complement strand
TCTCGAACTGCATCGTGTCCAGATGCCGCCACTGACGCTCCGGAGCCAGATCAGCCCGGGAACACTCCTTGCCACAGTCGGGACAGACGACCTTACCGCCCAAATGGCGCAGAGCGATCTCCACGCGATTCAAGTCCGGCTTCAGGTCCACCGTCTCCACTTCCCAAGAGTCATCCAGTCCCAGCAACGCCCGGTAATGATTGGTGAGTTCGCTCATTTCGGCAGCTTAGCAAATCACCGTGTTTCCTGGGGTACCCACTAAATTCTGAGAAGAACCATTGACAGAAGTGCTATCCCCCGATCAGGGACAGCGTACTGACGGACGAAGCGGGCGCGGCGGAACGATCCACTTGCCATCCCAGGCCCACGTAGCGGGCCGCCGTCCGGACTTCCTGACAAGCGCGCACCAGATCTACGATCGTCTGATCGGGCGAGGCCATTTCGAGGATATCCTCGACCTCCGCTACCTTCGTGCCCACGACCAGACATTCGGCCCAACTCATGACGCTGGCGAGATCATCTGTTATCAGTCGCGCGGCATGGGGCAAGTGGGCATCCAAAAAGCCTTTGTTGGCGCCCAAGAGGTTCGACAAGACGACTTGCCGATCATAAATGCGCACGTCGTAGCCTTTCCCGAGGAGCATTTCTGCCAGAATAACCAGTGGGCTCTCACGCAGATCATCCGTCGTCGCCTTAAACGAAAAGCCGATCAGACCGATCCGACGTTTGCGCTGCTCCGCGATCAGCTTGAACCCCAGTTCGATCTGTTCGCGATTGCTTTCCAGCACACGGTCGAGCATAGGAAGGCTGATGTGGTGCTCCCGGGCGTATCCGAGAATCGCCCGCAGGTCCTTCGGAAGACAAGACCCTCCGAACGCGAACCCCGGCTTAAGGTAGTACGGCGACAGGTTCAGCTTACTATCTTGACAAAACACTTCCATGACGGCGTGGCTGTCGATACCGGCACTCTGACAAATCCGTCCGATCTCGTTACCGAAAACGACCTTCAAGGCATGGAAAAGATTGCAGGCATACTTGACTGTTTCGGCTTCGCGGCGACGCAACACGTACAAGGGCGCCGGAATGTCCGCATATAGTTGGGCGATCGCCTCCGCGTCCGATTCTCGCTCCGCTCCGATCACCGTGAACGGAGGATTCCGGTAGTCGTTCAGCGCCGTGCCTTCACGCAGAAACTCCGGATTCACGAGCACCCGAAACCCCTCACCCTCACGCTTGCTCGAAGTCTCGGCCAAGATCTCCGCACAGCGTTCCGCGGTTCCCGGCAATACGGTGGAACGGATTACCACGTCATGCCGCCCTGCCTTGTTCCGCAGCGCCCGGCCGATCGCGCCCACCACATCGAACAGGTACGTAAACTGAGGCATTCCAGTCGGAGCGCTGGGCGTACCCACGGTGATGAAGGAAATATCCGCCTCGGCGACAGCGACGGCGGCGTCCGACAATGCTTTCAGCTTGCCATCCGACACGACCTTCCTGACGAGTCGATCCAATCCTGGCTCCAGGAAGGACAGTTCGCCGCGATTGATCGCGGCAACCTTTTCCGGCACAATTTCGACACCCAAGACCTGGTGCCCTTCTTGGGCGAGACAACAGGCGGTCACCGTTCCAACGTATCCCAATCCAAATACGGCGATCGTGCGTGGTGCCGCTTCGTCATTGAATGTGTGTTCAGACATCACTTACATTCCTGTCGTTAAAGGAGTCAATCTGCGAGTTCGCCATCACAGCGCAGGTCAGAATACCCGCCTGAAACGCGTTATTTGCGGCTCACACGACCGCGGTGGCGGGCTCTTGGGTGCGGAGTTCTTTCAGCCAGTTCGAGATAATCATGGACCAGGACAGCTCGCGTTCGATCAGGCAAACTCCGTTGCGTCCCATGGTATCCCGCAGTTCAGGATTGTCGGCCAGCCGCAACACCGCTTCGGCCAGTTGCCCCGGCGCGTCGTGAGGGACCGCGACCCCGCATTCGTGGTGGACCACCATGTCCGCCGACTCGCCCTTTCCCGCATAGATCACTGGCACACCGCACGCGAGGGGAGGAAACGTCTTGGAGAGTCGCATCTTGTCCGCGGCAGGGATGTCCTTCATAACGACCAAGGACCCCGTCGTGATAGACATCAACTGCGCCATTTCGTGGAATGGCGAATCGCCAAATACCACGTTGTTCAAACCGTACTCCTGCACCATATCTTTCAGTTTCTGGCGAACCGGCCCTTCACCGACCATCAACACAGTCACATCGTCGCGGTCTTTAAGCAAGCGTGCTGCCTCAATAATAACTTCCAGTCCATGATAGAACGCATGGGTGCCGGCATAGGTAAACACTTTCTTCCCCGCAACCCCCATCCGTCGAGCGTACTCCATATCGTATGGCAACGGCTTCAGCACGTCGGTATCCGCACCGTTGGGAAGAAAGGAAATCTGCCAGCGGGGGATCCCTCGCTTCACATAATACTCAATAAAGCGGTGCGTCACCGTGGACACGGTCATCGACTGCCGCATGAACAGATTTTCCAAGACCTCCGCCGTCTGCAACAACAGCCTCGCTCCCACAAATCCTAACTGCTTGGCTACGTCCGTTTGAAGGTCCGGTATGTTATATACATAAGGCACACGTCGGAACCACTTCATCAGAACCCCCACCACACCAAGCGAAATCGGCTGGGACTCGATGAACAGCAGATCGACGTTTCGAAGGCCGAAGAATGCGTATAAACAGGCGGTAAGGGAAAAGGAAAGATAGTTACACAACCGCTTGAGCGGATTCCGACCGGTGGCAGCATACAACCAGACCCGGGTCACTTCGATACCGTCGATTTCCTCCCGGCAGAAGAATCTGCCGCGATAGCCATCACGCACGACACCAGTTGGATAGTTGGGCATGCCCGTGAGCACGCGGACGTGGATTCCCTGCTTCTTTAGATAGCGTGCCAGAGTATGCAAACGAATCTGAGGCGCGCCGGGTTCCGGCGGATAATACTGGGTGACGATGACCCACCGCTCGCCCACATCGCCCTGCGGCATTTGGCGCTTCCGTCTCAGCATCGTGCAACTCCCCTGAGGATCTCATCCCATCGGTCCAGTACCGGCGACCAGTCCCATGGCTCGGCGGTGGCGCGTGCGTTTCGGGACAGTGTCGCGCATAGCGAGGAATTCTGAAGAATGCGGCGAACGGCGTTAGCCATCTCGTCATCCCGGTCCGGCGAAACCGTCAACGCATCATACCCTGATCGTACCAGGTACGGGATTCCACCGACGTTTGTGCTGACGACACACAAGCCACAAGCCATGGCTTCCATGACGCTGACCGGCGTGTTGTCGAAGTTTGTCGTATTGAGGAATACGTCACCGCGGTTCAGCCAGTCGCCGATCGATGCCTTGGTCACCTTTCCTGGGACGGCAATCCGGTCTCGTACACCCAGACTTTGAGCCGTTCGTTCCATTTCCTGCCGACTGCCGTCGGCTTTGTCAGGCCCCACCATCAGCAGCTGGATATCTGGAAACTCGCCGACCAATCGTGCCAGGACTCGAGGCGCCATGGCCGGGTTGTAGATGTGATGAAATGCGCGCAGCCAGACCAGGCGAGGTCGAGCCACAAGGCGATGGCGGTACTCGTACGCTTGCACATCCAAAGCATTGGGGATGAGTTCCATGTCGGTGCGGAACGACTGCATGGTCTCCTGCAAATAGCGGGAAGGCGTCGTGACGGCCTCGGCCCCCGCCAGCAGCCGTTGAACGCGGCGTGGCCATCGCCGGCTGAATGCAGGCAAATTGCCCCCGTGCAACGTGAGAACATACGGCTTTCTCAGTCGGCGCAAGAACCATCCCGCCGCCTCGGCCCAGATAAACGCATCGCCACTGTACACGTCGACCTGGGCGACCGCATACTCGTGACGTTTCCGCCAGATCGTGCGCAACATGTCCACCAGACGCAACAGCCGGCGAGGCTCTTCGGATGTGGTGAGCAGTGGCCACCCCCGAGATGTCAGTCGCTCGGCCAAGTCTTCACATACGCACCGGTTGCCAATCGACTGCGACAGGAAGTTCCCGACGAGCAGTACCGGCGGGCGAGGTTCCTTCTCGCCGAAATCGCTCACGCGGCCGAGTGTTCCCGAATTCACCGACGAAATCATAGCGGCGGGCGTTATCCGAAGGCAGTTACTCGAACAGCTCACTGCGTCAGGAGGTCAAGAGGCACTGACTCCAGTTGATGGACGGGACCTGTTGATCACCGCGCGAAACTTTCCATTGCTGGTCCGCGGAATGTTCTCCACCATCTCAATATCGAGTGTGGCGTTACCCGCGTGATTGCGAAAGGCTGCGCGGATCCGCTCCTCGTCGGCCACCGAATATGCCGACGTCGGCACGACACGAACGGTAAACCGATCTGCCTCTTCCTGGATAATCTGCCCCTCGACAATGTTGCTGGTAGCCTTGAAGATCGCGTCGAACCGCAGAATCTGTCGACCGTCGGGCGTGACACAGTAATCTTCAACGCGGCCAGAGATGCCGCCCATAATCGGCATTTGCCGGTTGCATGGGCAACTCTGGTCTTCTGCCCAGTAAGAGACATCTCCGAGTTCGTACCGTATTAGCGGCTGCAGCTGATTCTCCAATCCCGTGACGACCACCTTACCTTCTTTTCCCGGAGGGCACGGTTGGTCACCGTCGAGAATCTCGATGATTCCCCGCTCTGGCGATACGTGATAGCTTCCATATTCGCATTGCGAGACGAAATGCGTGTTTTCGACGCAGCCGTACTGATCAAACAGACGGCATTCAAAGGCGGCTTCGACGGCAGCTCGAATCTGATTCGTAACCGTTTCGGATGTTGTCAATACGGCCTGTACGGGGATTGTTTCGCCCCGGCCCAGTAGATGGCGCGCCACGACATTCAGCGCCGACGGATAACCCATAATCACTTTGGGGCGGAATTTTCGCAGGTGCTCGACGTAGCTGGGAAGGAATGCCGGCGCCAGGTGATAGACCGAGTAATAATACATGTTCTCCGCAGCACTCTTACGCCAGAACGGTGGCCGCGACTGCTCAAACGCGCACACTTTGCGGATGCCAAACATCGCCCGGGAATCGCGTTGACCGATACCGGCCCACTGACGATGACGCGCTTGAAAGTACGCCGTATGCTCCTGGTGGAAGTTGCGCGTAAAATATATCGAGGTGGGCGTGCCGGTCGTACCGCTGGAGTGCAGGACCTTCGTTCCCCACGGAGGAGTCGTGGTGAGAAGATCCGTCGGCTGACTGCGGAGAACCTGCTTCGATAAACGCGGTAGTTCGGCTAGTTGCTCGAGAGACTTCAAAGGAAGTGTGAGTCGGGCCTCCTGAAACTGCTGTCGATAATAGGGTGCTTTCGCCGCCTGCTCCAACACCGCATTCAGTGAGCGTAGCTGCCATGCAGCAAACTGTTCACTAGTCAGTTTCTCGTTCTGCTCTAGTTCTCGTACTTTTTCGTAGAAGTGGCGCCCGAAGCGGCGCGAATACCAGACCGCTCCCCATGCCGTGACCATGGCATTCTGGACTGGAATGGGACATCGGTGATAGATCGCTTCGATCGCTGACATGTTATTACCCCTTTCGATGTACCGAGTGCCAGAAGGCCTCAGTTCTTCGTGCGAACACCCCGCTACGCTGCCACTGCCGACGGGGCCTGCATGACACGCTCGTAGATGTGCGTCAGTTGTCGAATTGCCGATGCGGCGCTGTACGCTTCGTCCACGCGGCGTTGAAATGAGCTGGCGAGTTCACGGCGTCTGCCTTCCGACTGCAAAAGCAAGACCAGCGCCTCCGCTAGTGCTTCCGGTGCGCGCGTGGGCACCACGAGGCCGCATGCCCCGTGGTCGAGTACTTCAGCGCACTGACCGACGTCCGTCGCGACGACGGCCAGCCCGGCCAGCCCGTACTCCAGCAGCGACAGCGGCAGTCCTTCCGAGGCCGAACTCAGAACTCCAATATCGCAAGCGCGTAACCATGCAGCCACGTCCTTCTGCGGCCCCAGAATGGTTACCCAGCATTCGAGTGAGCGAGCGGCTATTTCTTGCCGGATCCGCTCGACGTGAGGCTGATTATCTGTGCTGCCGATTAACAGCAAATGCGCATCTGGTAGCGCATCCTTAACGCGCGACAGGGCGGCGAGCAATGTCAAGTGATCCTTCTCCGGGCGCAGGTTGGCCACACACACTAGACGCTGACCGCGTTGGCCCGGCACGGACTCCGGCGCCGAACTCTGAACAGGCACGCACGCAAAATTGGGAACATACCAGACACGATCTCGATGCATGCCCAACTCATTTCGTGCCCAGTCCACGAGTGGCTGGTTCACGGAAATGACAGCCGCGACACGTCGCGTCAGCAGCCGGTAGAGCCACGCCGGCCGTTTCTCCACCGCATATCGCCCGAAGTGGTCATGCCACACGATCTGGACCGATGGTCGCAAGAGCTTGGCCAGGTTCGCCACGAACAGCGACGAAGCGTGCGCATGGAGAATTTGTATGTTCTCGAGGTGAATGAATCCGGCCAAACGGCGCAGTGCGCCGAGATCCCAGCGGTGTTTTCGGTCTAGGCGCAACCGCCCCACATCGGCCGCCACGAACTCCGACAACGGACCGTCGCAGCGTGTCGTACAGAGAAAGCTTCGGAAGCGGTCGCGTGGCAGCAGGTTTGCCAGGTTGACCGACACACGTTCGGCGCCGCCTGCTGCGAGCGAGTCGGTAATTTGCATGATCCCCGGCCGCATGTCGGCTGCTGCATTTCTTGTCGGAGTGGACACAGGCTACGTTTCGCGGGATGGAGTTCGCGGTAAACGATACTCAATCAGCTGAGACCGAGCAGCGAAATTTCGGAATGTCTGTGGCAGTCGGACTTCGACGCGATGAGCCCACCGCCGGTAAGCTCGACTCCAACCTTTGCGGGGCATCCATCGACACAACCGCTCCAGCGATCCAATCGGCTCAATGTCGACCTTGTCGAAATACTTGTTGCCCAAACGCCGGTAGTGCGCCGAACTATTATCCCGGTCGGGATGTGGGTCCGCAGCCTTCCAAGCCGCAAACGCCTTGCGCGACAACATCGAGGGTCGCCCCGGAACCGGTACGAGCCAGCGAATCGCATCAAGAACTCGGCTATTCACGGCCGGTTCAAAGAACCGTGCTTCACCGGTGGGTTTGAGTATCCGGGTAATCTTCCCCACGTAGGCTTCTTCTATGTCGTGGGTGAGGTGATGCAGTATTGCCTTTCCCACGACAAAATCAAATGCCCGTTCCTCGATCGACAGCTCACCGAAATCCCCCAACAATGTCTCAACATTCGACAGATTCAAGGTGGCGGCAGCTTCGGTGACAATGCGCATGCTTTCGGCCGAAATCTCATTGGCAACAACATGGGCACCAAGTGACGCCATGATGAGTGCGTTAAGGCCGTCACCGCAACCCAGCTCAAGTACTCGCTTACCTGCCAATCGCTGAGCGAAGCCGTGTTTGTAGAAACCGTGCCAGCTTGTATCTGTCTGCACGGCGTCATCGAGGAACACCTGGAAACCGCGCACGATATTTACAATGCAATCAACGCGTACACTACGATAGCGTTGGTCGTAATGCTGCGTGTTCTTGGCCGTGTTATCCATCACCATCTGCATGGGTTGTCCTCGATCTCTCTAACGTTCAATATTCTGCGTTGAAATTGCGCTGGATTGCCTGGGCATTGGATTCCGGCAAGGCTTCCGCAATTCGACGCTCCATTCGCGGCACAACAATTCGTAGAGAGCCTCACGCAGACCTTCCAACGAGTAGGTTCTCGACCAGCCTGCAGCGGCACGCCCTAACTCACGCGAGGCCTCCGGGTCGCTCACAACCGAGTGCAGAGCTTCCGCCAATTCGCCGGCGTCACCGCGGGCAAGCAGCTTACCGCGCCCCTTCAACATGCGTCCCACCTGACCATGATCGACCGCAATACACACAATGCCATAGCACATGGCTTCGGCAACGACCTTCGGCCAGCCTTCGGAATGCCGGGAAGGGAGCACAAGGCAGTGCGCCCACTCGTACCAGGTCAAGGCCTCGTCGTACGGCAGAGCCCCTACGAAAGTGACATGTCCGCTGAGACCACTTTCCCTGACCTGCAATTCAAGCTTGTTGCGTTCGGGACCGTCCCCCACGATGACAAGCTCGAATGCCATGCCAGCCTGACGGATCAGCGCCGCCGCGTCGATCAGTGCCACGACGCGTTTTTCCGGGACCAGGCGTCCACAGAACAGAATGCGCAGGGGACCGCCAATCTGCTTGGCATCGGCTACGATCAAAGCATCCCGGACTTGCTTATCACTCATCATCGAAGTGAAGAACGAATGTACGTGGGGCGGCTGATCGGGCCACTCCCCGTAGACGGTGACCGGTTGCCCCCACCAGCGTGAACGGAGCAAGCGTCGTTGCCACCGGACAGTCAGCCCCTCACCCCGATATCCGTTCCATTGTCCAGCGTACTTCGCCACGCGATACCGTACGAACAAAGGTCCCAGCAGGGATCCCAACAGCCCCAGATTTCCCGGGCAGCGTACATGGAGCGCATCCGCTCGCAACATGGCGCGGATGAGTCCCCATACGAGCCCCGGCAGCAAGAAGAATTGTCGACATTTCGACCACCAGTCGTCACCACCGGTTTCCCATTGCGGATCGATGTGAATGTTTGGGCGCGAGAACGCCAGGCAGTCACCGGGCGGAGCCTCCTGGCGGCAGGGAGATGCGATGACAACCTCCGCAAAAAGATCTGCCCAGATGTCGATCTCGCGCGTGTACGGTCCGTATGCGAACAACTGCCCCTCGTGGCGATAATGCACCACGTGTGACGTAACCAACAGCCGCCTTAGTCGTCGAGTCATATTTCGTGCGCTACGGTCGTAGTCGTTGCATGGCGAGACAGCAGTACGCAAGTCCCTGCGGCGAGGAACCAGAGCCCCTTGCCGGCAAATTCCGTCGAGAAGAACGCCAGACTCAGGCAAACGGTCGTAAGCACACCGATTCGTCCGTGCACCCCCTGCGCCCAGCCGGTGAATCCAAATGATAGAACATATCCAGCGAGCAGCAGGAATCCGGGAACGCCGTTCTCCGAAAGCGTCTTCATCCAGCCAGAATGACAAGTCTGTTCTTCGCCTCGCTTGTAGCCCGAGAAACCGACATCGCGCCGGAGGGAAACTTGAGCCCAGTACGCTGGGAATCCACCAGTACCGACGCCCAGGGGATTATCCAGGAAGATCAACCAGGCCCCAACGGCCAGGTCGGAACGGCCGCTCGTTCGGTCCGCGGCCGATTGCTGCGGATCGAGCAATTGCCACACGCGACCTATCGCGCGCTCTCGAAGTGACTCAAACTGCAAGGTCAAGGCCAACAGCGAAATGGTGGCCACGGTAACCATCGTAAAACGGCGACTACGACCGGGAATCTCGGTAACGAGGTACAACGCGCAGGCGGTCGCGACCAACATGCCCCCTCGGCTGCCGCTG
>JBFWYF010000214.1:0-9547 GCA_050186685.1 Pirellulaceae bacterium | reverse complement strand
AGCAAGACTTCCGCCCCGACCCTCGGAACTCTGGCGAGTTCCGCTACAACGAGGTCGCAAGACTTCCGAAGAAACCCGACCGACCGTAGCGGAAGTCGTAAGACTTCCGACCCGACCCTCGGAACTCTCGCGAGTTCCGCTACACTGATTCAGGAGTTTACATGAAAGTCGCTAGCATCACCACCAATCGGGGTACGATTCGTTTGCAGCTCTACGCGGACAAGACGCCGAAGACGGTGGCGAATTTCGAGAAGTTAGCCGGTCAGGGATTCTACAACGGCCTGAAGTTCCACCGCGTGATTGCGGACTTCATGATCCAGACGGGTTGTCCGAAGGGGGACGGGCGGGGCGGACCGGGGTACACGTTCGCAGACGAGTTTCATCCGGACCTGAAGCACGACGGGGCGGGGGTCTTGTCGATGGCGAACGCCGGTCCGAACACGAACGGATCGCAGTTCTTCATCACGCACGTCGCCACGCCGTGGCTGGACGGCAAGCATTCGGTGTTCGGCCGAGTGCTGAGCGGCCAGGAGATCGTCGACTCGATCCGGCAAGGGGACGTCATGCAGGAAGTCAAGGTGACGGAAGAGGCCTAGATCAATAGTCGTACCACAGGGCCAACCCGATCTGGTGCTCGTGCTCGTTGTAAAACGAGTACTGGCTGCTCTTGCCATTGTAGTACTGCATCCCTGCGCGCAGCAGCGAGGTGTTCACGTCGCTGCGCCAGGCCCAACCGGCCTGGAACGTGAACATGCCGCCCCAATCGACCTCCTCGCGCAAGTGCCCGTTCAAGGCAAAGAACGGTGCGCCGTGGATTCCGGTCGGTCCGGCTGGTGCGTAGTCGATGCCGAACTGCACTTCCCACGGCTCGCTGATATCCGAGCGGAAGGCCCATCCGATCTCGACGTAGCTGCGCAGGTTCGGCGTGTGATGCCGTGAATAGCCGAAGATCAGCACATCGCGGACGAAGTTCAGTCGCGGGTACGTTGGATTCTTGAGCAGGAACTCGTCGCCCAGGTGCGAGCTGATGTGGTAGTAGCCGAACTTCCACCGCCGCGGGCCGACTCCGAAGCTGATCGGCAGTCCCCCGCGGAAATCGACGGAACGCACGTCCAGATCGCCGGGCATGTCGAGTCGCGCCTGGGCCGAGCCCTCGGCGTCCACCTGCAACCCTTCGGGGAAAAAAGCGCTCGTCGAACCGTAGCGCAGGAGTCCAACCTGGGTCCCTAGCGTGGCGTCGAACAGCCAGCCGTCCTCTTCGACGTTCACGAACGTGGCGGCGAATCGCGACGACTTGGTGTCGGCCAGGTATGGCGAGTAGATCAGTCCGACGGGCAGTACCTGCCAGCTCCACGGATCCAGCACTTCGTACGGCTCGTCGGCCGCTTCGGCCAACCGGTAGGCGTTACGGTACGCCTCGAGGTCCAGGTACGGCTCGCCCGACTCTTCGCCCCGTATATAGGGGGCTCGGGGCGCATACGACGAACCGCCCGCCGGAGGCTGCTCATCGGCAGCACTCGCGCGGCCTGGCAGCATGGCGAGCAGCAGGCATAGGGCTACGGCGCTAAGACGCGGCACAAATCAGCTCCTCAGCCGGTCGGCGGTCTTCGTCGCTGCGGGCAGTGCGGGGCCTACAGCGGCGGGAGTTTAGCGTGAAAGCCGATCCAGCAACAGGCGGATAGAACCCGGCTCAAATCCTGGTAGAGCAGCAGGTTACGGGGCAAAATCGTGTCGTGTTGGCATCGACCAGGTGGGCTTGCCACGGTGGCCAGTCACTGCTCACAATGCTCCCCCAATCCGGCTGCTTGTGCCGATCGGGGACGGTGGTAGCGGTTCTCAGGCAGGTAGGAAGCGGTGGGATAGTAACGATCCTTCAGTTTCTATCGGCGAAACAGCCCGGCTCAATCACAGAAAACGGCTCGCCATGCAACAGTCGCAGGTAGTGATCGTCGGCGGTGGCATCGTCGGGTTGGCCACCGCCTACCACGTGACCACTCAGTTTCCCGGTATCTCCGTAACGGTGGTCGAAAAGGAATCGTCGGTGGGCGCTCACCAGACCGGACATAATTCCGGGGTGTTGCACTCGGGCATCTACTACAAGCCCGGGACCCTGCGGGCTCGCAACTGCCGAGCGGGCAAGGAAGCCATGGAGCGGTTCTGTGCCGAGCACGGCATCCCCTACGAGATTTGCGGCAAGGTGATCGTCGCGGTCGACGAAGGCGATTTGCCGCAGCTCGAAAAGATCTACGACCGGGGGCAGCAGAACGGGGTCCGCTGCGAGGTGATCGATGCGAGCCGGCTGCGGGAGCTCGAGCCCCATGCGGCCGGCATCAAGGCGATCCACGTGCCGGAGGCTGGGATCGTCAACTATCGTCGAGTGGCCGAGCGGCTGGCCGAAATCGTCCGCGAGCGGGGCGGCCAGGTCTGCACCGACACGCGCGTCGTCCGGATCCGGCGCGAGCCGAGCCAGATGATTGTGGCGACCACGCGCGGCGATTTCGCTTGCAGCCAGCTGGTGACGTGCGCCGGACTGCAGGCCGACCGCATGGCCGATGCGACAGGCGTACGCGTCGAGAGCCGCATCGTCCCGTTCCGGGGCGAGTACTACGAGTTGAAGCCGGACAAGCACCATCTGTGCCGTAACTTGATCTACCCGGTGCCGGACCCGAAGTTCCCGTTCCTGGGCGTGCATTTTACGCGGATGATCGACGGTGGGGTCGAGTGCGGTCCGAACGCGGTGTTGGCGTTTGCTCGAGAAGGTTACCGCAAGTCAGACATCAACCTGCGCGATCTGGGCGAGGCGTTGACGTATATCGGCTTTCGGCGGCTCGCGATGCGGCACTGGCGAACGGGCCTGGGGGAGATGCACCGGTCGTTCAGCAAAGCGGCCTTCGTACGGGCTTTGCAGCGGTTGATGCCCGAGATTCGCAGCGAGCACCTGGTGCCTGGCCGCGCCGGGGTGCGAGCCCAGGCGCTCGGATTGGACGGCAACCTGTTGGACGATTTCCTGATTCAGGAGGGGGATCGGGTCATCAATGTCTGCAATGCACCTTCGCCCGCAGCGACTTCTTCGCTGAACGTCGGCCGGCTCGTCCTCGAGAAGCTCGCGCCCCGACTGGCGTAGAGGCAGCGAAGCGCGGATTCCGCAGGCCGATGGAGCGGCTTGTCTCGCGGACTTTCTTTTTCGCCGTACCGCGCGCCCTCCCCTGCATGACGCGGACACCGGCCCGTGACGGCATGCGGCCGTTCGAGCCCGCGCCAGGCGGCAGGGGTCTCCCTGCGGACAATGATGTGCCGTTTTCCACATTTGCGCGGTCGAGCAGCAACGGACTTTCGTCTTTGTAGGTAAGACACGAGATCGCTGCTCGAATGCGAGGTTTCCATGCATTTGTTTGATTTCCCTTGGAGAAGGCGTGGCTCGAAGCGCAAACCCTTCGGGCGCCGTACTGTGGAGCGACGGGTACGAAACCTCGCCTTCCAGAAGCTGGAAGGCCGGCAGATGCTGGCGGTGATCACCTGGACAAATGACGCCGGGGGGGCATGGAGCGGCATATCGAACTGGGATCCTCCGCGCCTTCCCGCGGCGGACGATGACGTCGTGATCCCATCGTTTGAGACGACGCCTATGATCACGGTGGGCAGCGGCGTCTTCGCGGCCCGCAGCCTTGTGGCCGCCGAAAAGCTGGTGATCCAAGGAACGCTAAGCGTTTCCACTACCCTCGATTCCAGCGCATCGGTAGAAATACGCGGTGGTAACCTGTCCGGTGCGAACATCTCGGCGCAAACGACGATCGTCGGCACTCCACAGGGCGGAGCTCTGTCCGGTATCACCGTTCAAGGAACGCTCGATCTCCGCCAGATGGACGAGGCGAAAATCGAGGTGTTCGGCGGCTTGACGCTGACAAATGGCACGATCCTCATCGGGAACGCAGCGGGAACCAACGCCGGCCTCCTTGTGTTTGGCAGCACCTCGACGAACGCCGGTAATCTGGCCGGTAGCGGAACCGTCCTCTTCGGTGGATCGCATGTCAACAGCATCCGGAATGAATCGAGGGTTGCCGGCCCAGGGGCTACTCTCACTATTGGGTCGGACATCACCATCCGTGGTGGCAAAGGCCGCGTGTATAGCAATCTCTCGGCCAATGCGGGAATCGTGAACCAAGGCACGATCACCCTCGAGAACGGCAGCAGCAGTATCGTCCTGGGGGACGCCAGTCCGGGCGCGGCATTCGTGAATGCCGGCACGATCAATGTCAATGCGGGAACACTGGGGCTGTACGGCTCAATGACCCTCGCGGGCCTGGGGACCATCCATCGAACGGGCGGGACGATCAACCTGGGTGGGCTGCTCGACCTGCAGAACGGCACATGGCATCTGAATGCGGCCACCGGTTCCTGGCGACTGGCGGGTGGCATCATTCGCGACGGATCGATCGTGATGACCGACGGCTCCGTGCTCATTGGCACATACGACTTCGGGATGCTCCGCGGTGGCCGGTTACAAAACATCGCCACCGTTCAAGGAACGCTCGATCTCAGCCAGATGGACGAGGCGAAAATCGAGGTGTTCGGCGGCTTGACGCTGACAAATGGCACGGTCCTCATCGGGAACGCAGCGGGAACCAACGCCGGCCTCCTTGTGTTTGGCAGCACCTCGACGAACGCCGGTAATCTGGCCGGTAGCGGAACCGTCCTCTTCGGCGGATCTGCCAACAACGCCGTCTCCAACGACTCGAACTTGTCGGGAACCGACGGCAGGCTGGTCCTGGGCTCTGACATTGCGATTCGCGGCGGGAGAGGGGCCGTGAAGAACAATTGGGGCAATGGAAGCATTACGAACGAGGGGGCGATTCTGGCCGACGGGCAATCGAGCACCGTTTCGATCGGGGCCACGGGAACCTTTGTGAATCGGGGTGATCTGTCTGCTCTCCATGGCGGCCGGTTAGTTCTTCCAGGCACCACAACGGTTGACGATACGACTTCACTCATCGTCTCCGCCTATAGCAGTGTTCAGCATTCGGGCGATCTCCTGTCTACGACCCTCGACAAGTCCCGATATCGCTTGGAAGGCACGCTGACCTTCAGTGGTGGCAATGCGACGACGCCCCGACTACTCGAGGCGCCTAGCAGGGATGTGGGTCCCGCGGCCGCCGCCTTGTCGAACAATTTCGCATTGGGTGCCGTCCATCTTGCGAATAACACTTACTTGCGTCTGGTAGACCAGTTTGAGCACGCCGAAGGCGCCGAGGCGGTGTATACGCAGTCGCTGATCGTGCCTTCCGGCAGCACACTCGACCTGAACAATCTGAAACTGTACACCCGGGCCCTGCAGCAGGCCGGCGCAATCCTACATGGGGCGGTCGAGATCCTTCCCGACGGCGGTCCACTGACGCTAGGTAACCCGACCCCCGGGACGATCAGCCCGGCAGGTCAGCAGGACGAATGGGCATTTTACGCTCGCGCGGGGCGACTCGTCTCCGTTCAGGTCTATCCGGGTGCAAACGGAAGCCCGGCGCCGCTGGCACCGCAGCTCAATTGGGCTCGGGTGCAATTGTTGGATTCCGGGGGGGCCGAGCTGGCCACTCAATCGGGGGCCGTGTCGGGCAGCCCAGTCACGCTGAATCAGATTCCGATTCCGCAGGATGGGGTGTACCGAATCCGAGTAGCTGCCCCTGTCAGTCACCCTGGCGCCACGGGAAACTACCTCGTCAGTGCCTGGGACACGACCGCGAACATCCGCCCGCTGGCGATCAACCAACAGGTAATCGGCTCATTGACCAGTCCCTTTGCGCTGGACGAATGGACGTTTACAGGGTCCATGGGACAACAGATACGACTGGACGTCGCGCCTGCATCGAACCCGAGCATCTCGTTCAGCCTGATAGGTCCCCACGGCTTCTCCGGTTTTAGCGACATTTCTTCGGATTCACCGCTCATCACTTTGCCGTCGGATGGGCCATATGTGCTCCGGGTGCGCAGCGCAACTGGTTCTCAGGGATACTACGCATTCACGATGCAGCAGACGTCGGTCACGGATTTGCTCCTGGGAACGCCGGCCAGTGGCCAACTCTTGGGGAACGCGCAAGCGCAGCTGTTTCGCGTGGAGGTGCCGCAGAGCCAGATCCTGACCGCCACGTTGACGGATCCGGCGTCGCACGGCCGCACCGAGTTGTATGTACGCTACGGTGCGCCTCCGACACGCGAAACATACGATTATGCGGCCGTCGAGCCTGGACGGAGCCAACATGTGTTCGTCCCGACCGCTCCGCCGGGGACCTGGTACATTCTGGTTTATGGGAACCATATTCCGAGTCCCAGTACCTATTCCCTCGTCGCTCGTGGCGCCGCGGTAAAAATCCACGAGTCGTTTCCCCCGCGTGCGGGGAACGCCGCACCGGCGTTCGTGACCGTATCCGGCTCTGGCTTTTCGCGCGATACGTCGATGGTTCTGGTGGCATCCAACGGAACGACGACTGTTTCGCCGCAGCGTTTTTCCGTGGACAGCTTCAGCCAGCTCAGTGCGACGTTTCCAGCGGGGATTCCCGCCGACACATACTCGATTCGTGTCCACAATGGCTCAGACACGGACTCGCGTGCCGGGGCGCTGGTCGTCACGGCGGGAGGTGAGTCCCGACTGGAGACCCAACTGATCATGTCCCCTGTCCTGGGACGCAATGCGATTTCGACGCTCTACGTCGAATATTCCAACGCGGGCGATCTGGCCATGCCGGCGCCCCTGCTGCTCGTGCAGAGTTCCGATCCGGACGGCAGCGATAAGCCGATCCTGACGCTCGATAAGACGCGTCTCATCCAGAACTTCCGCTCGGCGTCGATGCCACCGGGCACCAGCCATACGGCACTGCTGCTGGGGAGCGGCAAGCAAGGCGGCGTTCTCCATCCTGGGGAGCGAATCCGGCTTCCCGTCTATTACTTGGGCTTGCTCCAGCCGTGGACCTCCAGCGACACCCAAGTCGAGCTCGAAGTGCGGTACTGGACACAGGACGACACGGCACCTATCGATTGGGCCGGTCGTCAGGAGGAGTTGCGTCCGGATTTGCTGAACGCGGAACAGTGGGCCGCCCTGTATGGCAACTTGACCGATGGTCTGACGACCACGGGCGATTACGTGCGGATGTTAAACGAGAACGCCCGCTACCTCGCCACGCTCGGCCAAACCGTGACGAGCGTTGACGACCTGTGGAATTTTGAAGTGCAGCAGGCATACGGGTATGCGCTCGTTCCGATACTCGATTCGGTTGTCGATGCCACCCTGCCGGTACCGGGGCTGACGTTGGAATTCGCTCGCCAGTACCGCAACTCGATCCCCAGCCGCTATGAGGAGGGGCCGCTGGGGCGGGGTTGGTACTCTCCCTGGCAGACCAGGCTGACGAGCCGTTCCAATTACGATCTGGTCGTGGCGGTCAGCGATGGGGGTACGTCGCGTTTCTATCAGCGGGACACGCGCCGGTCCGGCTACTTTTCCGGGCGCGGGGATTCGACCGAGCTCATTCCGCTCGGCGGCGGAATCTTTGAGTTGCGAGACGTTAACGGCACGACGACGCGTTTCCGGCTGGACGGGCGGGTCGATTATGTCCAGGACTCGAACGGAAATCGGGTCACCGCGGGCTACGATGGTTCCGCGCGGCTGATCACGCTCACGCATTCCAGCGGCCCATCGCTGACGCTGGCGTACAATGCGGCCGGGCGGATCAGCACCGTGACCGACTCGGCCGGGCGAACGACGGCGTACGGCTACGATGCGACGAACAGCTATCTCACTATGATGACCGCGGCTGATGGTAAGATTACGCGCTACACGTACCAGACGACCGGCACAGTACAACAAAAGCACGCTTTGCTGTCCATCGAACGCGGCGGAACGACACGGTACTTTACCTACGATTCTCGCGGTCGGCTCGACGCAAGCCATTTGACCGGTAACGCTCAATTCGTCGATTACGCTTACGGTGATGCCGGACTGGTCACGGTCGACGATGACCTGCTAACTGCGGGCGTGACCAGCCTCTACTTCGACGTCAACGGACAACTTGCAAAAACCGTCGATCCGCTGGGCAACCTATCGACCAGCGAGTTCGATGCCAACCTGCGACTGAGCAAAACGGTCGGCCCCACCGGTGAGAGTCAAAGCTTTACATGGTGCAGCTGCGGCAGCTTGACCAGCGTCACCAACGAACTAGGGCAGACGACAAGGTTCAACTACGAGACGATCGGCGGCAGCCTCGTCCAACGCATGACTAGCTTCTCCGATGCCAAGGGGAACACGACGCGTTACACCTACGACGCCAACGGGAATCTGCTGGCGACTATCTATCCCGACGGATCGGTGGAGCGTCTAAGTAACTACACGCCTGCCGGCCTGCCCGGCGTCTCGACCAATCGTCGCGGACAACCACTCAGTTACACCTACAACGCGAATGGGCAAATCACTCGGCAAACGTTCGCCGACAGTTCCTTCATTGCTTTCGATTACGATGCTCGCGGCAATCTGACCAGCGTCACCGACGGAGCCGAGATCACGACCTATACCTACGACCTGAACATCGACGGCGATCGCCTGAAGCGAATCACTTATCCCAACGGTCGCTACCTGGATTACACGTATGATGCGTTTGGTCGCCGGATTCAGATGGTCGATCAGGACGGATTTGCGACCAGGTACGAATACGATGCTGCCGGTCGCCTGTATCGTCTGCGAGATTCTGCGGACACCGTACTCGTAACTTACAACTACGACTCAGCGGGTCGTCTGAGTCGCATCGACAAAGGCAATGGTACGTTCACGACTTACGAATACGATGCCGCCGGACAAATCCTTAGTCTGAAAAACTGGCGCAATGCGACAGAGCTCAACGGCAAGTTCGACTACACCTACGACAGTCGCGGTCGTCGAGTTACCATGACCACGCTCGACGGCAAATGGACCTACTTTCATGACGCAACGGGTCAGCTGACAAGGGCGCTGTTCGCGTCAAGGGACACGGAGGTCATCCCCCATCAGGACCTGACGTACGTTTTTGATTCGCTGGGTAATCGCGTTAGGACAATCGAGAATGGCGTCACAACCAACTACGTAACTAACGCCCTGAATCAGTATATAAGCGTTGGTGAAATCATGCGACGTTATGACCCAGATGGGAATCTGACATTCGACGGAGTAAACACGTACGACTACGACCAACAAGGGCGGCTTGTGCGCCTGAACAGGCCTGACGGTTCAAGCGGGTATGAATATGATGCGTTTGGCAGCCGTACGGCGCAAGTAGTGAATGGTGAGAGGACAGAGTACCTGATGGAACCTTTTGGGCTATCCGACACAGTAGCGGCCTTTATCGGTGGTGGAACACGCCACACGACGTATATGCACGGTGCTGGCCTGGTGGCCCAGCTGTCCGCGGGATCAGGGAGAGTTTGTGAGTTTGATGCTCTCGGATCGACATCGGGGGTCACAGCGGCGGGTGGGAGTTATGTAAATCGGTACGGTTACCGGCCCCCGGGCTCAGGACTGGGGGCGAAGGACGCCGTGACC
>JBFWYF010000213.1:0-9570 GCA_050186685.1 Pirellulaceae bacterium | reverse complement strand
GGTTGCCACCATCCTGTCTGCCGCGATGATGCTCGACTGGCTCGCCCACCCGGAAACGCGCGACGCGGCGCGACGCATCCGCCTGGCGGTCGATCACGTGTTTGCCGATCCCACGCAGCGCACTCCGGATATGCATGGGCACCTCTCGACACAGCAGATGACGGAGTGCATTACCCGGCAATTGCCCCCTGCAGCCGTGGCGCCGGATTGCCTTCTACCCGGCCCGGAGAAATCGCGATGATGCGTCTGATCGATTTGTCCTGCACGCTGCGCCGTGGCATGCGCGGAATTGACTGGGAAACCTGCCACACGGCCGAACGCGACGGTTGGAACACGCGAACCTGGCACCTGTACTCGCACGCCGGTACCCACATGGATGCGCAGACCCACTTTGCCGCCGGACCGGAGACAATCGATCAGGTCCCACTCGAACGGTGCCTGGGACCTGCCTGGATCGCCGACCTGCCGCGCCTCGCTCCGCGGACCGTCATCGAGCTGCACCATCTGGGCCACGTGGCGGAGCAATGCCAGCCCGGCGACTCGCTGCTGCTACGCACAGGCTGGTCGCGGTACCTCGATCAGCCCGAATTGTATCGCGATGCGTTGCCGCCAGTCGGCGAGACGCTCGCGCAGTGGTGCGTCGACCGGCAGGTTCGGATGCTGGGGGTCGAGCCCCCTTCGGTCGCCGACGTGCACGACCTGCCGCAATTGACGCGCATTCACACGATCTTGCTGGCAGGAGGCGTGCTGATCGTCGAAGGACTTGTCAACCTGGAGGCCATTGCCGAGCCCCGGGTGCTGTTCGGGGCCCTTCCATTAAAGCTGGATCAGGGCGATGGTTGTCCGTGCCGGGCCTTTGCGATCCCTTGGAGCCAAAGCGGGTTTACAGCTTCTTGATCTGCACGTTGCGGAACTCAACCGCATCGCCGTGCCCGGCGAAACCGAAGTGGCCCTGGGTACGGTCCTTGCCCGGGTGTGGTTTGCCCGCGAGATACTCCGTTACCAGGCTGAGGTCCGTGTCCAGGATCACCGTGCCGTTCAATTCGACGCGAATCGTGGAGCCTTTGACCGTGACTTCCTGGAAGTTCCATTCGCCCGCGGGACGCAGGTAGCCGCGCTCGGCCGCAGCCATGCCATAGGCTGACCCGTGCGCCTGGCGCGGATCGAGCTTCGAATACTTGTCCGCCGTGTCATCGAGGACCTGCAGTTCGCACATGCCGACGTAGGCCGTGTCGCCCTGGCCCGGATAGCGAATCGCCAAGCCATTGTTGCCTCCCGGCGGCAAACGGAATTCAACGCGTGCCACGAAGTCGCCGTACTCCTCGTTCGTGTAGATAGTGCCGCCGCTCTTCGGCTTGCAGACGATGGCGCCTTCCTTCACCTCATAGTTCTCGACCGGCCCCGACCAGCCATCCAGCGACTTGCCGTTAAAAATCGGCTGGAAGCCGTCCGTGTTCTTACTCGCCAGCAGTTTGTTCGCTTCCTCGGCACCGATCTCGCGGAGGAAGATGTTGCGCCAGCGAATCTCGCCACCGTGGGTCTGCAGCTGAATCGCTCCCTGCCGGAACAGAGGCTTCTTGCGATCCCAATAGTTTTCCATCCGCGCATGGTCGACGACGAGCTTGTCGTTCAGATAGATTGTTGTCCGCTCTCCGACCTGAAGGATGCGGAACCGGTTCCACTCGCCGAACGGCTTATCGGCCAGGACCAGCGGATCTTTGCCCGCGGCGCCTTTGCTGTTGTTCCACAGTCCACCGGAGCCCTTGTCGGCCCCTAGATTCCACTTGCCGCCAGCCTCCGTGAAATCCCAGATCTGGACCTGAGGGGTCGTCCGCAAGTAGATACCGCTATCCGCATTGGCTACGGTCTTGTAGTCGATCCAGAGCTCGCAGTCGCCGTATTCCTGGAGCGTCGTGGCATACACGCCCTTGCCGTCGTTGACCAGCTCTTCGTTTTCGACCTTCCAGTGTTCCTCCAGGTCCTGCTGGTTCCTTGCCAATAGGGCCTTGCGATCTTCTTCGCTCATGTCGGCGAGCTTGCGGGGATCGAAATGAGGCAGTCCATACCAGCCGGTCAGGTCCCGGCCATTAAACAGAGCCTGAAAGCCGGCAGGTGGCTTCACTTCAGCTCGCGCCGAGGCGGAAAAACCGGCCAGGATGCTTCCAACGAACAGCACTGCGACGAACGGACGGAACATGGGAGCAAGCCTCTCGGGTGTGGAGGAACCGGGCCGGTCAGTCGGCCTTCGATTAAGGCAGATAGCCTACGGTCCTCCACGACCGAACGCAACACGCGGACCTTGCTCCCGGCGGCGACCGTTTCTCAGGCCGAACACGCCTGGACGGGCGGTTTCGTGACCCTCACGGCTTGAGTCGGTGCCAGATCCGAGGCCAGGACCTCGGGCTTCGCCGGCGGCACCTCGGTTAGTACCTGCAGAAACCGACCACCGTTCTCGTACCAACCATGCCGGCCAAAACGGCACCACGTCAGGTCCATCATCAGATGCAGAACTTCACGCCCCGCCCGCTCGAACGAGGCAATCACGCGGCGGTAAGGCAGCGGCTCGGTGTAGTAGAAATCCACGCCGTGTTCGCTGAGATGTTTGCCCAGCACGACGACGGATTCCGCAGGCGAGATGGCGCCGTCGGTGGTGACAGGCGTCAGTCGGATCGGGTAGGGAAACGGATACCGTTGCTCACGGCGCCGCTCGCCACCCTGCCGGCAGATCTGGCTGCCCAACATGGATCGCACGGCAGCTCCAATGGAATAGGCCGACCGAGGGCGGACTTCGACACTCGCAGGATCACTCAACAATTCCAAAATCATGCTCATCTTGGCACACTTTCCCCAGCCTCGAGCGAGACTGGCCGAACTGTTTACGTCTGGACGCATCGACGTGCAGAATGCGCGCGGCACGAGAAACTGCCCCCCGTCCGACGTTGGTCCCGCAATCAGACAAGAAAAGAGCGCGGTTGCGACGGGACCTTCTCATATCTACCTCACGTTCCACTCTGGGGCAAATCGAGCCCGCACTGCCGTAATACGTCTGCGTGGGGATAACGTCGAACGGCCTCGGCCAGAAAACGGTTGGCACTGGCGGCCTGGCCGCTGCGCACCAGTTCCCGATAAATGCTTGCCGCCATCCGAGCCTCGTGTCGGGTGGTGTCGGCGGCGGACGTGCCCCGCAGGGCCGCTTCCTTCAGCTTGCGCCACCCTGGATCGAATTCTCCCGTTTGGAACAGATGTCCGGCCCAGCGTGCCAGGATGGCACTCCGGCCTCGCTCGAACAGCGCCGCGTCCGGCCGGCGCCGGTAGGCTCGTTCCAGGACGGACAGCGCTTCGGCGTATCGCCGCTGTGCACACAGCTGCTGGACCCACTTCTGGTGGACATGCAGATCGTTGGCCCGCAGAGGTGGATAATCCGGTGCAAGCGACAGTCCCGCTACGATCAAGGCCACGGCGTCTTCGAATCGGCCGTCGTCGCTCGTCGTCAGGGCCCAGTTGTTGTGGGCCGCCAGCAGGTTGTCTAAGGCTGCCTGATCCTGAGGATCGGCCGCCCACGCTCGCCGCAGGGCCGCGATCGCTGGCGGATACCGTCCGGCTGACAAGTGGGCGACGCCCTGGTTGTACGACACTTTGGCGATCAGTTCCGCGTCCGTCAGCACACGGGATTCCGAGACGTTGCCCAGTTCCCGCGAATGTTCTCCCAGCGGCCACGCCCGACATGTCGTCTCGATGGGGAGCGGCGGCGTTCCCGGTAACTGGCAGAGAAGATGGCGGCCCGCCAGCACCGGTAAGGCTTCCACGTCGAAATATTCGCACAGGGCCCGAAAGAGAATCGTCGAGCTGACGCAGTTGTAGTGCCCATCGTCCAGGGTGCGATGCAACTCGGAGTATTCGGCCCGATATTCTCCCGTCAGGAACTGTCGATGGAGGCAGTCGAGTAGTGCGGTGATGCGCTGCATATCATCCGTAAGCAGGCGGATGGCAGGTGCTTCGGCCTCACACACCCTGACGAATGTTGTTTGATAGCCGGCCTGTTGGGCGGAGTCCGTGATGCCGCCTGCGCATAGGGCGTCGGTCAGAATCGAAGAGCGGTCTCCCAAGGCCTCGGTATGGTGCTGCGGAACGCTGGATGGCAAAGGTGTTGCAGCCGGAATCGTCGCGGTGAAACCCGCTCCCCAAGCGGCCCACAACAGAACTGTCCCTAGATGCGGCCTCAACATGCCAGGCATAAATCCGGGGGTGCAGCGCACCGTCCGCTTGTGCTGAATTCCGTTCACCCGACGCGCGACGTGCCCGCCCGCAGGCGGTGATACCCGCACACGTCGCGCGTTTCCCCGCTTCGGCTGACGCCGGCTCGAAAGGCGACGACAGGCTCTCAAGCGTACGTTGCAAAATGGCGATGCGGCGTCGCCCGCGAGCGGATTTTCGATTCCTGGTGAGTACCGTTCGCCTGCCATACGGGGCATAGCGGATTTGTGGAACCGCTGAACCTTGTGGTATCTTCCGGAACGAGAGGCCTGGGGCAGCCTTTCGCCCCGCGCTGTCATTCTGGGGTGGGGCATGGAATCCGCATGGGCAGAATGCTTCCGGCGCGCCGGCTGGTTGCCCGACGAAGACGACGGCCACTGGGTCGGGCAGTGGATGCGCGCGTGCCGGCAGTCGCACTCACGTGGAAACCTTCTCTTGCCGCTGGTCGAGACCTGGCACTCGGCCTCACCGCATGGCGATCGGCGCCCATTTTCCGGTTGGCTGACGACCCAGCTCGCCGCCGGCGCACAGTTGATTCCATTCGCCTCGCTTGCCCAATCCGAACCGTTGGGCGGACGAGACACGCTTTCCCGCTGGTGCTTTGTGCCGTGTGCGCTGCCTCGACCTTGGGCGGGGATCTTGAGCTCACGATTGAGCCGCCGCATCGAACGGCATGCGAACTGGTTCCGCGCCTATCGCGCCGCCTGTGCCGCCCTGCAGGCCGACCAGGCCACGCTGATCACCACCCCACGCACCACGGCCGACGCGTATGCCACGGCCGGCGCTCGGCTGTTCGGTCTCGCGCTCGGCGTGCTGCGGTTGTCGCCCCGCGGCGAGACGATGTTTCGCTGGTTGCGACGAATTCGTCGCACTGCGAAAGGAAGCGAATCAGACCCAACTTTCGACATCCACCTTTCTGCGCCGGGCTTTCCGCCCGTGACGTCGGCCCAATCTGCCACCAAGCATCGTCTGGGCGATGAAGCTCTCTGCGAGGTTTGTGACCGGCTCTATGTCCTCCATGTGCGTCGCGGTGGCAACATCGAGCGGCACTTGCGGGCGGCGCTGTACGCACGCCCGCACGAGCTGCAAGCCTGGGTGCCGCGCGATCCCGAGCTGGTCGCAACCTCCCTGGCCGAAGAACTGTACGAATTAGGAGCGGTCCCCTGGACTACCACCAACCTGCTGGTCGACGAGCCGACCTGCCAGGATGCGGAGCAGGTCGCCTGCCTGCCGAATGGCGATCGATCCGAGCGTGCCATCCGGAACGGGCCGGCTTGGCCGGCCGGGTCCGCCGGCAGTGCGGATTACCTGCTGCATTGCACCCGGGCCCCTGCCGGACCTTGGCCGGACGAACCGGATGAGGCCTACCGGCTGGAACTCTTACGGAAGACGCGGCCAGCCGCCCGGACGCCGTACGATACGCTCGAGCGCATCGTCGCCCAGCGGCGGCTACTAGCCGGCCACCGAGGTATTCGCGGCAGCTTCCCTGTCGTCTGTTTCACCGCCATTCCGTTAGACGATCTTGCTCGTTACCGCGTGTTTCGGTCGCATCGCGGTCGCTGGGATTTCGAGCCGTTCGGGATTGGGATCCGGCGCGACTGGCTGCAGCAACAAGGGGCCGCCCCAGTCTGCTACGGCGACGAGGCATCGTGGCAGCAACTGCCTCCAGACCAGCGGCCCTTCTTTCAGCTGCGATACGGAGTCGCACGGCAGAACGATTGGTCCGCGGAACAGGAATGGCGACACGTAGGGAATCTGTGCCTGGACGCTCTGCCCGCCGATAGCGCATTCGTGTTTGTGCCGACGACCGTGGCCGCTCACCGCCTGGCGTCGATCAGCCCGTGGCCCGTCGTCATCTTACCGCCGTAGCGGCGTCGGAAGAACCCCATCGCGTTCCGTCCAGGAGTAGCGCAAGGCCCAATACGTCGCGACAACGTCGTCGGGAGACTTCCGTTGTAGGCCGCACTTCCGACGTTGACGCACCACGTCCTACATCAATTCCCGAATCACGTCGCCGTGGTCAATGGCGGGAACGGGTCGGCCGGAATGATTCAGGAAAGCGATGTGCGGATCCACTCCCAGCACCTGGTAGATTGTGTGGTGGATATCTCCTGGTCGCAGCGGTCGATCGACGGGATGTTCACCGCGTGGATTCGTGGCTCCGACAATCCGTCCCCCCTGCACGCCCCCGCCGCCCATCAGGCAAAACATCGCCTGGCCCCAGTGATCGCGGCCTGGCGTACCCATGCTCATCGGCGCACCGCCGTTGCCGCCGTCGTTCATGCGCGGCGTCCGACTGAATTCGCCGCACAGCACGACCAGGACACGATCCGTCAGCCCGCGCCGGCTCAGGTCCGTGAACAGGCCATGAACCGCCTGATCTACTCGGGGGAGGTAGTTCTCCATGCCCTTCTGCAGGTCCCAATGATGGTCCCAGCCGCCGAAGTGGCAGGTGACGAAGGTGACGCCGGCCTCGACCAGCCGCCGCGCCAGCAGAACCGACTGGCCCCAGGTGTTGCGACCGTACGCATCGCGCGTCGCTGCATCCTCCGCGCTCAGGTCAAACGCGCGGCGGGCCTTGTCGCCCGTGACGAGCTCAAACGCCTGTTGCTCGAAACGAGTCATGGCCTCCGCAGCCTGGTTCCGATCGGCCGCCCGGCGCACGGCATCGAAAGTCGATACCAACTGGCGACGGTTCTCGAGTCGTTCCATGGTCAGGTTCGAGCCCAGCGTCATGTTGCGCACTTCGAACTTGGCGGCGTTGGGATCGCCTTCCGTCTGGAACGGGTCGTCCTGGACTCCTAGATAATTGGCTCCAAAGTAGCCCGGCCGCAGGCCAATGCTCATCGCATAGGGTACGGCGACTCCCGCGGGGACTCCGGGCTGGCGGGAACCCAGTACATGCGTGGCAATCGCACCGAAAAACGGATACTTGCCCGCCGTATTCGCTCCGCTCGCTCCATCCCGGCCCGTCAGCATCCAATGCCCGCCGGTGAAATGATCGCCGCTGTCGTGGTGCAGTGACCGCACGATCGAAAACTTGTCGGCAATCCGCGCCTGCAACGGGAATAACTCGGTGACTTCGATGCCAGGGACATTGGTGGAAATCGGCCGCCAGAGGCCGCGGTACTCCGCCGGCGCATCCGGCTTCATGTCGTACAGATCCAAATGGCTGGGGCCCCCGTCCAGCCAGATCAAAATCACCGAGGTGTCCTTGCGCCCGCCGCCAGAAGGGGTGGTCGCGGCTCTCGCTTCCAGGATCTGGCTCAGGGAAGCGGCTCCCATGCCGGCCACCCCGATCTGGAGAAAACTGCGCCGATTCAACCCATCGCAATAGCGACGTGTACCACCTGCATCGACTCGAAACATGTATCCACTCCTGCGTCCATGAAGGGGCGGCGCGCGGGACATCCATTGCGGCCACCAATCCAAACGGCTTGATGCGAGGACGATGCTAACTCGCTCAGGTGAGCGATGTCAAGGAATGGCCGCGGGTCGCTCAGCCCGACCAGGCGTCCACGTCGAACGGCAGCGGCACCCCCGCGGTAGCGGACTCCTCGCAGCGAGCCATCACCGCGACCGCGCAGGCGGCTTCCCGCGGCGTGACCACCGTCGGAGGTACCCGCCGCCGGATGCAATCCGCGAAATAGCTCAACTCGTGGACCAGAGCGCCGACAAGCCGCTCGTGCTGGACCGGCCAGTACATGGTGTCCGGCTGCCGCGTTCCCGCCGCCGTCAGCACCGTCAGGCCCGTCGATCCGCAATCGATGGTCACCTGCCCATCGGTGCCGGCGATCTCGAACCGGGCGTCGACGGCAGTGGGGGTGTTCGCAGGGAGCCGCCAGTTCGTCTCGATGACGCCAATCGCCTGGTCGCCAAACTCCAGCACCGCCCAGCCGATGTCGGGGTACGTAAACTGTTCCGCACGCAAGTTGCGAGCGTACACGCGGGACGGCGCCCGGCCGGTGAACCACATCATCAGATCCGCATCGTGGATGCCGTCCCCCATCAGGGGCGAAATCTTATCGAGCCGCAGCGAGCCGGGAGCCACAGGCAAATTGCGTTTGGCATGCATCGACAGGATTCGGCCGATCTGACCCGCCTCGATGGCTCGCTTGGCCAGTGTCACGCGCGGATCAAAGCGGCAGATATGCCCTACGAGCAGATAGCCGCGGGCATGGAGGGCGGCCTCGAGCAGGCGAGCACATTCGTCGGGCGTAGCCGCCATGGGCTTTTCCAGCAGGACGTGCTTGCCGGCGGCGAGCGCCGCGAGTGCGATTTCGCAATGTTCCCGCCAATGCGTGCAGATCGACACACCATCCAATTCCGGCGACGCCACCAGCTCGCGGTAATCGGTATAAGCCCGGCGCACGCCGAGCTGTTCGGCGATTTCAGCCAGCTGACTCGCGTCGCGTCGGCAAATTGCGGCCAGCTCGAGCTCAGGCAGCGCCTGGACCGCACGGGCGTGAACTCGACCGAATCGGCCGGCTCCGATAATGCCCCACCGCAAGCGATCCATCACTTTGGCTTGCCTGTCTCCGCGTCACCCTCCTTGTTGGCCGGTTGCAGCACCTGCTTCTGCTTCGCCTTCTTACGCTTCTGCCCGGCTTCGCGTTTCGATTCGGGCGACCTCGATGCCGCATCCTTCGATTCGCCGGCCTTCGATTTTTCACCGGCCTTGGGGGATGCGGGTTGAACGGGCTCGGCCGGTGTGACCGTCTCGGGCTGCGACGAGGGGCCGAGCCGCACGTTCCGGTACCAGACTTCTTCGCTGTGATTCTGCAGGCCGAGGAAGCCCGCGGGACGCCGACCCAGGATCTCCGGGAACGACTTGCCATCGGCGCGGACGATGACGACGCCGTTATGGGTGATCACATACGAGGCCCCTCGACAGTCGATCTCCAAGTTGTTCCAGGTCCCTGCTTCCCGGCCTACATGGTCGGTCGCCGGCGCAATCGCGTAGACGCTGCCCGTGTACTGATACGGCTTCAACTTGGCGTACCGTTCGGCATGGTCGTCCAGCACTTGAATTTCCACTCCGGCTCCATCGCCGTGATGGTTACCATCGGCTGGAACCCGGACGTAGACTCCGGAATTGCCGCCTGGCTTCAGCTTGTACTCGAGCCGCAAATTGAAGTCCCCATATTCCTTGGTGCTCCGCAGCCAGGGCCCCTTCTCGCCCGTGCACATCAACAGGCCCTCTTCCACCTTCCAACACTGGGCCGCCTCGCCACTTGCGCCCTCCCAGCCGGCCAGGTCATGGCCGTTGAAGAGCGGCGTGTGTTGCAGTTCGGTAATGTACAGATCTTTAAATTC
>JBFWYF010000212.1:0-9572 GCA_050186685.1 Pirellulaceae bacterium | reverse complement strand
ACGCTCCTGACATGAATTACCGGGAACTTGGCGTCATTCTTCCCTGTCACAGCCTCGAGGATTTTCCCCTCTATCACACGGGAGAGGACGCGGCGAGCCTATTGGCGTGCTGGACCGCCATCTGGCATCCGGCCTTGATCGCCGGGACGCAATCCACACCGAAGTGGCATCGAGCCGACTTGACACCCGAGGATCTCGCCGGCCGATTGTTGTTGATTCCTTCCATCAGCGTCGCGCAGCTGCCACCAGGGTTCCTACAGCAAGTCCAAGATGCCGGCGGATGGGCGATACGCGGCGATGGAAACCGGGAATCGCTGATCCTGCAGCTTCTGGCCGGCGCCGGTGTCGATCTACCGCAGTTCGACGCGGAGTATGTCGCCGACTTTCTGGCCTTGGGCTACGCCTACCTGCAGGTACAGGTGCTGACGCGCCAGATGCGGTATGCCAGTAACCTGGATGATACTCATTTTTTCAACCAAGTGCTGGCCAGCGTTCGCGCGGCGGCCAGCGGCGACCGCCACGAGTCGCAAAGCAAACTACAGGCCTGCTTCGACTTGCTCGCGGAGGAACGCGATCACTACTACTCTGTCGATGCCTACCTGATCGATCTGACGCTGCTGGCGGACACCGTCCTGGGGCGTCCACTGGCGGCCGAGTTGGGGTGTGGTCTGCCCATCAATCTGTTGTTGCACGGCGAATTGGCCCAGCTCATACGGCAGCGCGACCCCGCCAGCCACGAAGCGATTTCCGCGGGGCTGGCCGAGGGGCGTGTAGGGCTCGTGGCCGGCGATGCAACCGAGCGACGTCTGCCGCTGCTGTCGTGCGAGGGAATCCTGGCCGAACTCCGGCGCGGTGTCGGCCAAATTCAAGACGTGTGGGGACAGCCAGTTCAGGTTTACGGGCGGCGGCGATTTGGATTGACGCCTTTTTTGCCCGCCGTCCTCGAAAAGCTCCAGTTCCGGGGGGCCTTGCACGCGACCCTGGATGACGGCCATTTCCCCGCGGCATCCCAGATCAAGACGCGATGGCAGGGACTAGATGGTTCCGTCATCGACGCGATCGCCAAGCCGCCTTTGGATGCGAGTCAGCCCGAGACATTTCTCAGCCTTGCTCAGAAGCTCGGCGAGTCCATGGATACGGATCACGTCGCGACGTTGTGTTTCGCCCATTGGCCCGGCGCGGCGGCCCCCTGGTACAGCGATCTGCGCCGATGTGCGCGCTACACGTCGGCGCTCGGCAAGTTCGTCACGGTCGAGCGTTATTTCGCCGATACCTACCTGCCAGGTCATCTCGATCGAAACGACGCGGATCCGTATCGGTCGCCCTATCTTCGCCAGGATGTAATCCGCAAGCGGCCCGATCCGATTTCCCAGGTCATGCGGTATTGGTCCCGACGCATCGTCGCGGATGCGGCCGCGACCGCGGCGGCGCTGGCCCACATCGTCCGGCCGAATTCATCGTTGTCGGCGGGTACGGCGCCCGAAGGAACCGATGTAGCTCCGCTGGCTGCAGACTGGTCAACCGAGATCGTGGAAAGCGCTGCGGGAGATGACCGGGCTGACCGCTGCGATCTCGAACTGGATGCTGCCTGGGAGCAGCATGGCCAGGCACTTGCGGCCGCCGTGCTGGGGCTTGCCGGCGGCACGAACTCCGTTGGAGCATCCCGCACCTCGGTCGCTCAGCCGGGCTACTTCCTGGTGAATCCGCATAGCGGTAGCAGCCGCGTCTGCGTCGACATATCGCGCTTGGATTCGCTGCCCGCGGCAGCCAAGCCCGTCTACCACACCGGCGCGGTGAAGGAACGGAAGCTGGCCGTGGTGGATGTCCCGCCGCTGGGCTATGTGTGGCTGACGGCAGGTAAGGGACACGAAATGACCTCGTCCCAGGAACCGCCCCTGGTCGAAGATCAGCGGTCTCGCGGCGGGCCTGTGTGGTTACGGAATGAGTACTTTGAGGCCACGGTCAATTCGGTCACCGGCGCCCTGCAGACGTTCAAAGACTATCGGTCCCGGGGTAACCGGCTGTCTCAACAGCTGGCGCTGCGGCTCCCGCCTGGACGGCCGCGCGAGACCGATTCCTGGCCCGTGGGGGGCGAACCGCTCGAGTACTCGGTCATGGCGGCCGACGAAGTAACCGTCGAGGTGTCTTCGACGGTGCTGGGTGAAGTCCGCGTTCGCGGGCGCCTGCTCGACCGCCAGGGGCATACCCTCGCCGCCTATCAACAGCTATGGCGCGTGGTGCGCGGCAGCCGCGTGCTGCAGGCGGAAATCGAGCTCCAGCCCCAGGTCGAGCCAGGCTCAAATGCCTGGGCGTCATATTATGCCTGCCGTTTCGCATGGTCCGACGAGACTGCGGACCTGTACGCCAGTGTCCAGCAGACCCGCCAGCGCGTGACGAAACGTCGAATCGAGGCGCCGCTGTTTGTGGACATCGAATCGGGCGAGCGGCGTACTACGATTCTGACGGGAGGGCTTCCTTACCACCAGCGCGTGCAGGACCGCATGCTCGACTCGCTCCTGATCGTGCGTGGCGAACAGCAGCGAAAATTTCGCCTGGGCATTGGGTTGGACTTGAGTCAGCCCCTCGCCGAGTCGCTGCAGCTGGTCTGTCCTCCCAGGGCGCTCTTCCTGACCTCGCCTCCTCCGTCCCCGGCCCAGGCCTGGTTGTTTCACATCGATGCGCGGTCGGTTGTGGCCACGCATTGGTCCCCCGTGTCCGATTCCGGGCCGGTTACGGGTGTCCGTGTCCGGCTGCTGGAGACGTCCGGCCGCAATCTGCGGGCGCGTTTATCGGCATTTCGACCGTTCGAATCGGCGCGACAAGTCAATTTCGTAGGCGAAACGCTGCGCGATCTAACCGTCGAGGATGGCCGGGTTGTGCTCGATCTGGCTGGAAACGAGTGGACGGAGGTGGAAGCCCGCTGGGGGACAAAACCATGATCATTACCCTTGATGGACCCGCCGGGGCGGGCAAGAGCAGCACGGCGCGTGCACTGGCCGAACGCCTGGGTTACCGTTTTCTTGATACAGGGGCCATGTATCGCGCTCTGACGCTGGCAGCGCTCCGCCAGCAGATCCCCTGGTCCGACAAGCCGAGACTGGCGGCGCTCGCGCGCGAGGTGCGGTTGGAGCTGAAGGACGGGCGTGTCGAGCTGAACGGCGAGGACGTCTCGCAGGCGATTCGCACTTCCGAAGTGACGTCCGCTGTGCACCATGTAGCCGACAATCCCGCCGTGCGCGAGGAACTGGTGCGTTTGCAACGCTGCGTTGCCAGCGGAAGGCACATTGTGTGCGAAGGGCGCGATCAAGGAACCGTCGCGTTTCCCGATGCCGAGTGCAAGATTTTTTTAACGGCGACACCCGAGGAACGGGCGCGGCGCCGCCAGCGGGAATTGGCCGCGCGCGGCGAAACCGTCGATTTCGCGATGCTGCTGGCGCAGCAAAACGAGCGCGACGAGCGGGATGCCACTCGACCCGTCGGAAAGCTGGTTCGGGCGCCGGATGCCGTCGAACTTGTCACCGACGGGCTGACTCAGCCGCAAGTCGTCGATTGCCTGGAACGCATCGTACGCCAGCGCACAGGTACGTGACGGCGGGGAAATGTCAGGCGCGGTGCACGGAGCCTAGCAGATATGCGCCCCCTGTGTTTCCACGTACACGGCATACAGCGACTGGCTGCCCGTCATGAACAGCCGATTGCGGCGCGGCCCACCGAAGCAGACATTGCTGCAGATCTCGGGGAGCCGAATCTGGCCGATCCGTTCACCGTTCGGTGCGAAAATGTGGACGCCGTCGTAGCCGTCCCCCACCCAGCCGGCGCTCGCCCAGATGTTGCCGTCCACGTCGGCACGGATGCCATCAGCCAGCCCGACTTGGTCGAAGCCATCGAGCTTCATCGAGGTGAATTCCCGACCGTTGGTCAGTCGGCGGCTATCCACCACGTCCCAGACCTTGATGTTCTTGGGGGCGTCCGGGTAGTGCGACGCGCCGGTATCCGCGATATACAGTTTGCGGTAGTCCGGCGAGAAGCAGAGTCCGTTTGGCTTGTAGATCTCGTCGGTTACCTTCTCGACCTGGCCACGCGCGGGATCGATCCGGTACACTGCTTCTTTCTGATACGGCTGTACGGATTCACCAGCCGCCCGATTCCCCTCGTAGTTGAGCAAGCTGCCGTAACCAGGGTCCGTAAACCAGATGCCGCCATCGGGATGAACGACAGCATCGTTCGGTGCGTTGAACGGCTTGCCTTGGAAGGAGTCGGCGAGCACCGTCACCTTGCCATCGTATTCGTAGCGGACGACTCGCCGGGGACCGTGTTCGCAGGAAATCTGCCGGCCCGCGTGGTCGAACGTATTGCCGTTGCTGTTGCCGGCCGGGCTGCGAAAGACGCTGACATGCCCATCGTCATTCAACCATCGCAGCTGGACATCGTTCGGAATGTCGCTCCACATCAGGTACTTGCCTACGCCGTTCCACGCTGGCCCCTCGGCCCACAGCATGCCGGTATGCAGCCGTTGGATCGGCGTGTTGCCAATCTTGTATTTGCCGAATCGCTTGGTGTCGATCACCACGATGTCGGGATCGGGATAGCGGACCGGTGGCGCGCCGGGCCCGAAGTCGCGGGCCAGGGCGGTGGCGGCGGCTGCCGGAACGGCGGCGGCCGTCACGGCAGTGACCGCCAGGAAACGACGACGATTGACGGGGGAAAGCGAAGGGCGGGCAGCGGGCGGTGCCGACGCGGTGCGGGAGTCAGTCATGGGTGTTCCTCTGGAAAGGTTGGGCGAGCCAGGGCCAGGAGCTCGGCCAACTACTATGGCTGGCGGTCTCGCCGGTTGCAACACGCGGCCGGTGCCGTCCCGTGGCCCGTTCTGATCTCTGGCGCCGGGATGCACGCCCACTGCGACTTCACTACACTAGGCTCTGTTCATGTCCAAGCAGGTCCACAGCCGGTAGGGGAACTTGAGATGTCCGGATGGTTACGATGGGTCGCGCTGTGTGCCCTCACGTTGGTTGGGGGTGCGGATTGGCCTAACTGGCGAGGTCCCACGGGGAACGGTGTCGCGCCGCCAGGACAGTATCCCGTGCGCTGGAGCGCCACGGAGAACGTTCTCTGGAAATTGCCTTTGCCCGGGCGGGGAGCGTCGACGCCCATCGTCGCGGGGGACCGCATCTATCTGACGTACGGTCAGGACGGCCAGAATGTCATTGCGGCGGTCGGCCTGGACGGACGGCGTATCTGGCAAACGGAGGTCGGCGCCGAACGCAAAGGGAAGCACAAGAAGGCATCCGGCAGCAATTCGTCGGCGATCTCCGACGGCGAACGCGTGTTTGTCTACTTCAAAAGCGGCGATCTGGCCTGCCTGGATGCACAGGGAAAAATCCTCTGGCGCCACAACCTGCAGCAAGAGTACGGCGAAGACACCTTATGGTGGGATCTGGGCACTTCGCCCGTGTTGACCAGTCGTCATCTGGTCGTCGCCGTCATGCAAACCGGCCCGTCGTATCTGGTCGCCTTCGACCGCGAAACGGGAAAACTGGCCTGGAAGCAGGATCGGCAGCTTGAGGCGCCGGTCGAGGCAGCCCAGAGTTATACGACGCCGGTCGTGGGGCGGGATGCCGAGGGTCACGAGCGCATCTATGTCGTCGGTGCCGACCACATCACGGCCCACGAGGCTACGACGGGAGCCGAATTGTGGCGGGTCGGCGGTCTGAACCCCGAGAAGAACGGGTTCTTCCGGTCCATCGCGTCTCCCGTCTTGAGCGACGAGATCCTCATCGCGCCGTACGCTCGCGGTACCACCATCACCGCCGTCCGGCTGGGCGGGAAGGGCGATGTGACGGCGTCCCATATTGCGTGGTTCAAGAACGATCTGGGCTCCGACGTTCCCACTCCGGCCGTGCATGGCGGGCGTGTCTATGTCTGTACCGACCGCGGCGAAGTCGCGTGTCTGAACGCGGCGACCGGTGCCGAGATCTGGCGGCACCAGGTCGAGAAGAGCCGCCAGCCCTTCAGCGCGTCGCCCATCGTGGCGGGAGGACACGTGTATGTGACTCGCGAAGATGGCAAGACGATCGTCCTGCGCGAAGGCGATCGGCCGGATGTCGTCGCGGTGAATGAACTGGCCGGCGAATATATCGTGGCGACACCCATCTTCGTCGACGGGCGCATCCTCATCCGCGCTTACGATAACCTCTACTGCATCGGACAATAGGCAGTACGCGAACCAATTTCCCGGATATCCGTTCCCGGAACTACCGCGCGCAGTTCGCATCGTGGATTGCGGCACCGCCGCGGGACCGCACAGGCACACCACCCGGACCCCTAAGTCACAGCAAGGGACGCCAGCATGCCCATCGATTCGCGTGCGGCCCGTGTGGCGATACTCGTCGTTGCCAGCTGCATTATCAGCGGATGTGGCTGGTCAGGGAGGTCTTCCCCGGGCACTGTACCTTTGCCGGTGACGTCGGCCGAACGTAACACCGAAGTACCGAATGCCGAGAGCCTGGTGCGCGACGTGGCGAAGTTTTACGCGGGAGTGCGTGGGCTCAAGGTGGAGGTGTCTCAAACCTACGCCGGCGCCGAGAGCAGGAATAGTTCCTTTCAACTGTCGTTACAGCGGCCCGACAAGCTGCGCATACGTCCTTTGTCCGGCAGTGTGCGGGAGTTTGTCTATGACGGACGCACTGTCCAGGACTCCTCGCTCTTCGACCCACAGTTGATGGCTATGTCGCTTGCTGGATCGTTTGACGACCTGACCGAACGGCCTTGGCTCGGACAGTTGGGCGGCTGGGGGTTGCTCTTCACCACGTCGCTGCTGTCCAACGACTCCTACCATGCCATCATGGTGGGTGTCGACACGATCGAATATGTGGGTCTGGAGACCCGGGACGGCCAGCCTGCACATCACGTGCGATTTGAGCAGTTGGAGCTGAATTGGGAAGCGTGGATCGCTGCATCGGGACCGCCCCACTTCGTCCAAGTGAGATTCGACCGGCCTCCAGGCGGCATGGAAGCGCTCGATACCGATGCCACACCCGAGAACGAGCACCAGGTGGATGTATCGTTCCGCGGCTGGCAGTGGAACCCGTCCTTTCCGGACGGAGAGTTCCAGGGCTCGGTGCCAGTCGACGGATTCGGGGAGGAGGCGAAGAAATCGCCTGACAGTACGTTACCGTCGGATAAGTGACAACTTGCTGACAAGCCTGCTGATCATACGAAGGAGGAAAGGTTGAGCCAGACGTTCCGAATTGCTGTGTATCCGGGGGACGGGATCGGCCCGGAGGTGATTGACGAAGCGCGACGCGTGCTGGAAGCTGTCCAGCGGCTGGATGGTCGGTTCCAGCTCGAGTGGAAAAACTACGACTGGGGTACCGACTATTGGGAGCGGACCGGCCAGGTCGTTCCGTCGGACTACCTCGATCAGCTCCGCGGAGCAGATGCGATCCTGCTGGGTGCCGTGGGATGGCCGGCGCGTATTCCCGACCACCTGAGTCTGGCCCCTCTGGTGCGGATTCGACAGGCTTTCGACCAATACGCCTGCCTGCGGCCCGCCCGGCTATTGCCCGGTGTGCCGTCGGTGCTGGCCGGGAAACGGCCGAGCGATATCGACTTCGTGGTGCTGCGCGAGAACTCAGAAGGGGAATACGTCGATAATGGCGGGCGAATGCGCCGAGGAGAGCCCGATGAAGTGGCGATTCAGACGGCCATTCATACGCGGCGAGGGGTCGAGCGGATTCTGCGTTACGGTTTCGAAGTGGCCCGCCGCCGCCGCCATCATTTGACGATGGCCACGAAGTCGAACGCTCAGCGATACGCGTATGTGTTGTGGGACGAGGTGCTGGAGGAACTCACACCGCAATATCCTGATGTGATCGCACACCGTCAGCACTGCGACGCCCTGCTGATGAACCTGGTCCGGTGGCCCGAACGATTTGATGTAATCGTAGCTTCCAATCTGTTTGGCGATCTGCTCACGGATCTGGGCGGGATACTGGCAGGCGGCCTGGGCATGGCTCCCAGCACAAATACCAATCCTGAGCGACGGTTTCCGTCGATGTTCGAACCCGTGCACGGCTCGGCGCCTGACATCGCGGGACAGGGCATCGCCAATCCCATTGCAGCCATTCTGTCGTCCGGCATGATGATGGAGCACCTGGGATTGCCTCAGGTGGCCCAGCGCATATCCCGTGCAGTCGAACGAGCCCTGGAGGCGGGACACCGCACCCCGGACTTGGGCGGCCGCCTGTCGACGCGCGAACTGGGTGACGCCATCGCCCGCTACCTGGACGAATAAGCAATCAGCGACGTCACGTGGCCGCCAAGGACGGAGGGGACGGTCCGTCTATCCCGGGCGACTCGCGGGGACCCAGCCCGAGAACGAGTCCAGCCCGAGACGGATCAGTTCTGCCAGATCTGGATTTCGGCCTCCAGGGCGATGCCCAGCCGCTCGGCCACGCCGCTGCGAAGCAGTTCGATCAGGCTCACGACATCGGCCGCCTTGGCACCGGGGCGAGCGATGATGAAGTTGGCATTGACGTCGCTGACCGCAGCCTGACCGACCTGGGCGTATTTCAGCCCCGCTTGCTCGATCAGCGAAGCAGCGCTGATGCCTCCGACGTCCTTGAAAATGCAGCCCATATTCAACGTGCCCTGAGGCTGACTCGAACGGCGCACGATCCACAGCGTCTGCATGCGTTTGGTCAGCGCTTCGGCATCTTCCTCCTCGAGGGCAAACTCGGCCTGGAGAATGACCAGTTCGTCGAGGCTGCTCTCGCGGTACGCGAACCGCAGGTCGCTCCGCTCATGGACGATCATCTCTCCGAGCCGGTCCATGACGGTGGCTTGCTCTGCCAGCTGGCCGATATCCGAACCGTTGGCACCGGCGTTCAAACGCAGCGCGCCGCCGATGGTGCCCGGGATGCCGACCAGCGGCTCGAGCCCCGCCAGACCCTCCCGGACTGCGGTCGAAATGACGTGGCCGAGCTTCGCTCCGCCGCCCGCGATCAGCTTCTTCCCGGAGACCCGGATCTCGGAAAAAGCGGGGGCGGCGAGATGGATGACGAGCCCCGTGACGCCTTCGTCCGGCAGCAGGACATTCGAGCCACCTCCCAGCACGCGGACGGGCACGTTTTCATCCCGGCAACGCCGTACCAGTCCCGCCAACTCGGAAATCGACGTTGGCTCCGCAAAATACTGCGCCGGACCTCCAACGCGGAACCATGTCCCGTTGGCAATGGGTTCGTTCTCGCGAATGATATGTTCAAAACCAGAGAAGCTTGGCATGCGAGGTATTCGGCTGGGCTCAGGGCAAAGACATCTCCGCAGCCGCCGGCAGTTCCGTCGCCCGCCGGCAGACGCGGTTTCGGATAGACTCGAACGGCATCGCACCGTCGGAGCATTGTGGCGCCGCCGGGCCGAAGATGCTAGGGCGGGAACTCATTCTCGGATACAGGCTCGATCGTATGCAGGGGGAAGTGATTTCCATCGGTGAGGAACTGACAAGCGGCGAACGTCGGGATACGAACTGCCAATGGATCAGCGTCCGGCTGGGGGTACTGGGGATTCGCGTTGGC
>JBFWYF010000211.1:0-9655 GCA_050186685.1 Pirellulaceae bacterium | reverse complement strand
TATTTCCCGTTAGAACCTCGGCCTGCTAATCAGGTTCATCCACACGATCCCGACCGCCTGCAACACAACCGAACCGGCGACAAACCAGCTTCCCACCGACGAGCGGACAAACTCCTCCATCTGTTCCGGACCGTTGCGCCAGACGATGACGGCGATGAAGTAAGTCAAGCCGATGATCGCCAGCGTCGAAAACTGCGATTGCGCCGTGTTGGAGCGAATGCGGCGCGAAACTTCAATGCGGTCCCGGATCGTCCGCCCGACGGTCGTCAGCGTCGAGGAGAGTTTTCCGCCCACTTCCCAGTGGACAGAGAGCGCGGACGTGAACAGCAGGAAGGTCTCCAGCGGCACGCGCAGAGCGAGCGAGCGGAAAACTTCAGCCGGTTCATCACTCAGGCGAATCCGTCCGGCGACTTCTTCCAGATACGGTCGCAGCGGAGCGCGGCATTCGGTAATTGCCGCTTCGATCGCCGTCCCGACACTGGCCCCCGCGCCGACAGCGCCGATCATGATGTCGATCGCATCGGCCAGTTGCGTTTCAAGTTTCGTGGCATGACGCGCGGCGAGAAGCGATTCGAGTTGGCTCGCCAGCAGCGCGATCATCAGCCCCATGGCGACCACATAGGGCGTGGACAGCCGGAGGACGAGCAGCACAACCAGCGACGTAAGCGCTCCAATCGCCCACGGCACCCAAATCCAACGGCGATGAATCCGTCGAGTGCCACCGCGAATAGGTTCTCGTTCCGCGAGTGTCCCGCCGTCGTCCGCCAACCGTTGCCACGCCAGTTCGCGCTGCCTCGCACTGCGCCAACCCACTGCGACGAATGCGATCAAAGTAAACCAACCGAGGAAGACTATCGCTTGGAACACGGCTTCACGCTCACGGCTGGAAGAGCGACATCGGCACGTCGTGATTCTCGGCGCGCATCTGCTCGACGACGCGAGGCACAATGCCGGTGGCCACAAACTCACCCGCCAGCCGCTTGCCTTGTCGCCCACGCGAACGGAACAGGAACACCTCCTGCATTTGCGGCGTGTCTCCTTCCATACCCGTTATCTCGGCGACGCTTTGCACGCGCCGCACGCCGTCTTCACAGCGGCGGATATGCACAACCAACGGAATCGCAGAAACGATCTGTTCGCGAATTGCGCGCGACGGTAAATCGAGTCCCGCCATCAAGACCATCGTCTCCAGCCGCGCCAGTGCGTCGCGCGGGCTGTTCGCGTGAATCGTGGTCAAGCTGCCATCATGGCCAGTGTTCATCGCTTGCAGCATGTCGAGCGCTTCCCCGCCTCGGACTTCGCCGACGATAATCCGGTCCGGCCGCATGCGCAACGCGTTGATGACCAGTTCGCGAGCGGCGATGCGGCCCAAGCCCTCGACGTTCGGCGGCCGGGTCTCCATTCGGACAACATGATCCTGGTCGAGGATCAATTCCGCCGCATCTTCAATTGTCACGATCCGCTCGTGGTTCGGTATGGCCTCGGCGATCGCGCCGAGAAACGTCGATTTACCCGAACCAGTGCCACCAGAGATGAGGATGTTCTTGCGGCCGCGGACGATCCAATCCATCAACTCACGCATGGCTGATGAGAACATGCCTAGCTCCATCAAGTCGTCGCGGCGAAGTCGACGTCGCCCGAATCGGCGGATGGAAAGCGTTGGCCCGTCGATCGTCACCGGCGGCAAGGTGGCGTTCACTCGGCTGCCATCGGGAAGGCGAGCGTCGACCATCGGGGACGCTTCATCGATGCGCCGTCCCACGCGCGCCGCGATTCGCTGAATGATCCGCACCAGATGTTCGGTATCACGAAAGCGGACCTCGGTTGATTCCAATCGTCCGAAACGCTCGATGAAGACTCGATACGGTCCGTTGACCAGAACGTCCGTCACGGCCGGATCAGCCAGCAATGGAGCCAGCGGCCCTACTCCCAGCGTCTCTTCCAGCAGGTCGTCGACCAACTGGCGTCGCTCGGCGTCGTTCAATGCCAATTCCTGTCCGACAAGAGCCTGATCGACAAAGTCCTCGACCACTTCCGCCAGCTGTTCCTCGCCAGCGTTGATCAGGTTGCGGCGGTCCAGGTCTGAGAGTAACTGCTGATGCAGATCGGCCTTCACGCGCAAATAGGAGACCGCGCCGTGATGGCTGGTTGATGGTCCGGCCACGGGCGGCGACATGGCGGCCGCCGTCGTTCGCTTGGTACTCACACGAACGTGATCGCGCGGCAGGATTAAACTGGCTCTCGAAAGCAGCTGACGTGGATCTTGATTCATAGGTCGTTACACGCTCCTTCGGTCTCGTGACGTTGGCTTGCAGCTTGCGATCCATCCGCGCCGACTTCGAGAGCTTGAGCGACTTCCCCACGTTCTTCGTTGCGATGCAGCGACGCGACGTCATCCACCAATCCCCGCAGCGGTCGCACGAAGCCGCCGAATCCGAATGAGACGGACCGGGCCCCAATCGGCTCGCCGGAATTCGCAGCGGTGATCACCCGTTTGTCGAACGGAAATACATGGTCGATGGGCCGATTCATCCGCGCGGCGATGTCAGGCATGGAGAGGTTTCCGGCAATCCGCTGGGAACGATTGACGATCAGCTTTTGCCGTTCGACCGGAAAGCCGATTCGTTCCAACACGTCCAACAGTCTGACCGCGCCTAGCAGCGTGGGCACCACATTCTCCATCACGACATAGGCCCGATCGCTCAGATCAAGCGTCGCGACCACGACCCGGTCGAACATCGGAAACGTGTCCACAATGACGAAGTCATAAGTGCGTCGAGCCAGTGTGATGATGCGCGAAACGACGGTGTCGTCGACTTCCATCGCCTCGACGGCATCGCGAGGCGCGGCTAGCAGATGAACGCCGTAAGGTGTCTGCGTCGCGATCTGGCGGATCATCGTGACGTCCAGTCGATCAAGCTCGGCAGCGGCATCGCTGAGCGTCGATTCAGGCTGGACATCCAGCAGCGCCGCGGCGACTCCCATCTGCAACGAGCCGTCAATCAACAACACGCGGTCCGGATGCCGCTGAGCGAGGCCGACTGCCGTGTTCACGGCCAGCGTCGACTTGCCAACTCCACCCTTGTTGCTGATGAACGTAATCACCCGGCCGAACGTAGTTACCTGAGGCCGAGTGGCGTGCCCGTTTGACGATCCCAGATTGTCGAGCAACGTCCGCAGCTCCGTCGTCGAAATGGGACGCCGCAGGAAGTCTCGGGTGCCGGCCCGCATCGCTTCAATTAACACGCTGCTCTCAGATACGTCGTCGCGAAACCCGTTAGGCCGAAAGATGGCGGCCAACGAAATCGGCGGATCGAAGGCGGCCAGCTCTTTCGCCAGCCGCGCGACGTCGCTGGGGGTGTCGCCAAACGGCGCGAGCACCAAGCCAGGCGGCTTGGACCGCATCGTCTCCAACAAGGAGCGTCTGTCCGCCGCGAACCGCAATCTCGGCTGCCGCTCGCCCAGCGCTGCCGCGGCAGACTGCAATTCGCCTTGGAGTTGAGGCTCGTCGGTGAGGACGACAATGTCTTGAATGGTCATGACCGGATGCTCACACAAAGGTACAGTAATTCGCGGCGACGAGCTTCCAGTTTGTCGATTTGTCTGATTGCGGCAGACTGTTCCGGTCGCGGATGGACAAGGCTTGGAGCCTGGCGGATTGCCTGTCGTTCACGGTGATGCAACAACTTTGCCTGACCGACGCCCTGACGGCGGTCCAGCATTTTGAGCAGGCCGGTTTTCGCGCATTGATGTTGGAAGCAAGCGATTGAATTCATTCACTTGACTCTCTCAAGACAATGGCCTGTAGAACACCGGGAAGGGTTTGGTTCAGGACGACAATCTCAGTCATCTCCGCCGCCGTGACCGAGTCGTTCGTTGCGTAGCAGATGACCACCGAAGCGTTCCGAGACGAATTCTGCCCGGTAGCTAGTGTTACAGTCGCAGCGCCGCCCGTGACAGCGACCGAAGCGCGGACAAAGCCGACGATCCGTACCGAGTTCGTGGAGAGAGTGGCGTAAACGGGCGCGTAGCCGTTCTCCGTGAAGCCGTCGGCGGGAAGGCCGGATGCGTCTGGCAGCGAGCGGCCAATCACCACCGGCATCGCGTTCGACGAATCGATTGTGAAGAAGTACGGAGCCGAAGCGTCGATCACGCCGCCGGTCGCCGGCAGCGCGAATGAGGCGAGGCCAGGCATGTCGGTCGTCACAGCGAAACCGATGCTCTTCGCGGGTCGGAATTCGGCGGTTGCTGTTCCTCGTACAGTAATCCCGGATTCGATTAATTCCCGGTTGGTCAGCGAGCCGCGTGCGAACAGATACGGCACCGAAGGACCGTTCGCGAAGAGATCGGCATCTGGAGTGTCGGTCGGCCCCCGACGCAAGGCGACTTGGAAACTACCGGCCGCCGAGGGCGTTCCATCCAAGGCGACGGGCTTGTATACCGGGTTCGCTGGATCGACCGCCATGAGTTGGCTGGCCACGAGAGACGGATCGCCCGCGCCGCCGCTGAATTGAACGAATGGCCCCGCTCCAGACAGGCCGCTGCCGGTATCGAACGCGCCGTCATCGTCCGCTGGATAACGGCCTGTCGAATCGAGGTCGTCGTCGAAGTGCCAGTGGATGAAGTCGCGGGCCACATCACGGCGAACGTTATAAACCAAAGTGCCCTCGCCGCGAAGACCTTCCACCGCCGCGCTATCGGCCGCGACTCGTAATTGCTGCTGCGTCAGCCGCGCAAAGCCGATATCGATCAACAGCGCCGCCATTGCCATAATGCCAAACAGCATCATGGCGAAGAACACCAATGTGTAGCCTCGGCGGCGGCTGCACCAGAAAAAGGACCGGCGTCGAAATCTTCCTGTTCGTACCGCCATTTTACTGCCTCGTGAAGTTCCATGCGGGAGCCCACGGAGTCGCAGAACTTTCCGGCTCGCTGCTGGCAAACGCATGCCACTCGCGCCGCTGGCCTACGATGGCCTCCGTCATCTTGATCTCGCCTAGCGGATCGAATGCTGGAATTGAACTAGACGAGCGTGCGGGCTGCCGAATCCAATCGGGTGACGACACGAATCGGTTCGGCGGTGATGCATGGTTCGGCGACACTCTCTCCGCCGCGCGTTGCCCGTCTTGCTGATTTTCGGCGGCTGGCGAATTACCGCGCGGCAATGCGACGGCCAGCAAATGGGACCGGTCACTGTCGTTTCGGCCCTCATCGTCCGTCATTGACGCAGCCCAGGCGGCCTGCAATCGCGTCAGGTCGGCGTCGGGGACCGCCAGAATCGTCTGGCCGGATTGCGACGCTCGCACGATCCGTGCCGAGGGCACGATCACGCCCGACACCGGACGTCGCAAACTGAATCCATGGGTAGTGGCGCCCGTCGGGGGCTCGACAACGCCGCGCACCAGAATCGTCACGAGGTCGTTCGCCTGGAATGCGTCCAGCCCCTCGATCTCGCGATCGGCGACGGCAAAGATCGTTTCACCCGCGCCGGCGGCAGCAGCAAGTCCTGGACCCGTTCCCATGGGCAGGAAGTCATCGGGCGTGAAGAACTCGCCACGCCGCTTGGCCCGACTCAGCACGCGGAATTCAAACTCACTCAAGTCTTCGACGGTCAAGGCGTTTTCAAATCGCGCATCGTCCGACGCAATCACGCGAGACACCGAGCGACGTCGATTGCCGTTCCACATCGTGTCCGACAATTGCTCGTAAGCCGCAATATCCTGAGCTGCTATGGCGATTCGCTTCGTTCCAGGTTCGGCTTCCGTGTTCTCCACAGACGGATGAAACGCCGCCGTGAACAGCACGCGCTGCGTTGCCAGTGCAGCGGCCACCGTTTCGACATCGCGATCATCGACAGCAATCAACAACGGAGGACCGGATAAGGAATTTGCGTTGCCACCGGTGGCCTGGCGATTCGCGTTCTCACCCACGGCCCGCAGCGCCGCCGCTGGTGCGGGGAACCCCACCGGTCCGACGACGAGGGCGTCGCTGGCGACAAACCACGGCTCGCCTCGCAGGCCCAGCGATTCGTCCCAGGTGCGCACCGACCCTCGTGTGGCGATGTCATGACGCTTGCGTGTGACGACAGTACCGTCGGGTCTTTTTTCGACTTCCTCCTCTTCTTCTTCGCTTTCCAGGGAATAGCTGGCCAACAGGTCCAATTCATCACCGATCTGCAAATGCTCCGCCCCGTACACGCGGTTCCACGGAATGGCGAAGGCAGTGTAGCCTGGTGGCACAAACCGGGTGATCGCCGGACGGTCGCCGACCGTCGTCGGAGTGGGACCGGCCGCAGGCCCCTGCAAGGATGTCAGATGCGCCGAGCTCGTCAACAATCGAAAGGCCGAATAGGTCGCACGGCGTGTCCTTGCGTCCGTCGATTCGACCTGGGAACTGCGGGCGGACCGCGGCTTGATCGACTTGGACAGGAGATCGGACTTCCGCAAGAATCGGCCCGCTGGAATGTCATGGCGAGCAATGGCGCCGAGCGCTTCGTCCAGCGACGTGATAATCCCCTGCCGGTCGATCTCCTGCTGGCTCACCGGTTCCATTCGCGTTCGACGCGTGGCCGGACTGACGAATGCCTCGCGACTGACCACCTCGTAGGCAAGAATTGCTCGCACGGTTACGGGAACCGGCTTTTCATCGACGGTGGCCGCCCCAGTGCTGACAACCTCCGTTGTATCGGTCGGCTGCATCGAGTGCGCGATGCACGTAATGGCCAGCGACTTGTTCAACGCGCTTTGCAGCGGAATGACATCGTCCGGAGCGACCGCGATTGCCACTTCGTACTTGGGCACGTTCTGCACGCGCTTGCCCTGTGTCAATGATGAAGACGTGGTGGCCTCGTTCCGCATGTACACCGGCTTGAGCACGACCGCGCCTTGAGCGAGCAGCATCGGTTCGGTTGCTGAATCCGACCCGTGGGAAGAAGCGGATGCCACAAGCGCCGAGGTGGGCAATCGGCTAGTATATTGCGATTGAAACGAGCCTAGTTCCCCGATCGGAACGCTGGCCATCAAGTCGATCTGGTCGCCGGCGTTGAGTGCATAGATGCCGGTCAGCTTGGTCGCGTCGAGCGTGACGGCCCGCATTCCCGGCGGCGTCGCGCCGGCGATTCCTTCGGGGGTCCCCTGCGGGAAAAACGTGTTTTCCTGAAAGCCCATCCCTGCCCGCTTGTCCTTCTTTACAACGCGGCCGATGATCGCATTGACGTTCATGATCGCGCCGCCCAACGCCAAGGTCTGGCTCTGCGGAACTTCGCGGCCCTCGCTGAGCACGAACACGACCTGATCGTTCACATTGCGCACGGATTCGACGCGGCTTTCGACGTGCGAGCCGTCCGCTGTAATCCCGGTGATCGACATCCCGACGGTCGATTGCGGCGGCACTCGCTGATACATCAGGCCGCCGGTGGCCGGGTTCAACAGGTGTTCGCGCACCACGCGCGCGTAAGCCGGAATGGGCTGGCTATTGATCGGAATCCGCACCATGAACGGATCCTCGAGCGGCGCGCCGAACGGATTCAGGTCTACTCCCAGCCACAGCAACAGACCGACCGCTCCCCCCGCAGCGATCAACAAAATCAAGAGTGCCCCGAGCCAGAAGGTAGTGGAACTGCGGCGGCGATACGATTGCGTCGATCTCATGGCGGTTGCCCTTCTGCCGGTTTCGCCTCCTTGCTTTGATTTGCGACGAGCGGTTATCGCTCGGCGGTCAATTGAAAAATACCTCGCGTCGATAAATGGCTTGCGCCGAGATCACGCGCCGATAAGGACGGACGGGCCGCCCGCCGGTGAAATTCTCGCTCCCCATCGCGCCTTGAGCGCCTAATCCAGACCGACCGCCATAGGTGCCGGCATGAACGTCGCCGTAGCTGAGCGGAGCGCCGGTCAGATTGCCGGGCCGATCGCCCGGATTCAGTTCGGTCACTTCGCCGTCGTCGGCAGAGTTGGGAAACCCGATGGTCGGTTCAAACAGCCCGTCTGGGTTCGGGCGAAAACTGCTCATCGACGCCGATTGAAATGGAAAGTTGATTCGCAAAGCGACGATCCCGCGTTGTGGCGAATCGATGCTAAATGGATCAGGATTCGGTGCCGTGTTGTCGCTCGGTGAGTCCTCGCTGTCGATCTCTTCGATGACGGGAACCCAGCGAATCGTCTCGAAGCCGCCAACCGCACCCGGTCCCGGTACTGCGCGACTCGTCACCACCGGAATGCCGACGGCATACCCGGTCGCCACCCAACTCGGATACGTGACACCGGTCGGCGGAGTGATCGCTGTGGAACGTGTCAGCAGCGCACCGGGGTAACGCAGCAACCAGGCGTCCGGCGTGCCGTCGCCGTCGAAGTCGGGCCGATCGACAATCATCATCGTGGCAAGCTGCTGATTCAGCGACGGCATCAGCGGCACGGCGCTTTGAAAGAAGTTGGCGTTCGGATCGCCCCCGTAGAGCGCGTTCAAGTCAATGACCAGGAACGCCTCGTCGAAAATCCGCTCGCGGACATCGTCGTGGTGCAGCGCCCCCGGTTCGGGATCGTTCGCCGGGTTGTCGAGCGTGATGTTGGCCGGCAGCGGCGTGCGCGAGATTTCGCGCGAACCGAGCTCCGCCGCCGTCTGTAAGCCTTGTGCAACGTACAATGCATGGCCTATCGTCAGCGTCGCCGCTAGCAGCATGTACACCACGAGCGCGACGAGAGCGAACTCAACCAGCGACTGTCCGTGGCGCCTTCGTGCGATTCGCGTCATGACAACATTCCCGCCGGCCAAATCAGGTATCCACAGTATCCCGCCGCGATCGCAGGTCCGTAGGCATAGTCGCGCTGACCGCGAGCCATTGCGATCAAGGCGAGCACGCCTCCGGCCAGTGCCATCCAGAACAGGGCGAACAAGAGGCCCACGGGGCCCAAGACTGCGCCGAGCGCCGTGATTAATTTCGCATCGCCGCCGCCCAAGCTGCCGAAGCGAAACAGTCCGCAAGTGATTCCCAGGCCTACCCCGGCGCCACTGACGACCGTCCACCATCGTATGCCCGCCCAGCCGAAGCACGCTGCCAGGCACCCGATCGCCATCAACACAACGGAAACCCAATCCGGGATTTCGCGCGTCCACAGGTCGATTACGGAGGCGGCCAGCAGCAGCAACAGAGGCGCAAGGAGGATCATGTGTGCCTCGGAGGAAACTCGAAAAGCCGCCCGCACCTAACGCGGTGCGGGCGGCCAGGGCAGGCAGTCGTGCCAATTGCACGATCACGAAACGTCGTTACGGAGTTTCACCAGCGGGTTCAAGTATCAACCCGCCAAAGTTCACGGCAGAGCCGTCTCCCGTCACGTTGTCGCCGAGGCGCGAATTGCCGGCGTTGGCGGCAATCGTCGTCACGTCGAGTTCAATACCGTCGGCGACACCCGTACTAGCGGTCGTCTCAATGATCTTGCCGGACACCATCGGTCCGTTGTCATCCGCATGAGCACCCGGCAAAACGGTCGCCACAGCAGCGATCAAATCGCTCGTCTTGTGACCGAACACCGAAACGGCCGCGGCACAGATTAACGCCACACCGGCGATGATCAGACCGTACTCGACCAAACCCTGACCCTTCTTGCTACGAAACATCTTGCGAAGCATGTTGTCTTCTCCTCTGGAGAAATACGAAAAA
>JBFWYF010000210.1:0-9657 GCA_050186685.1 Pirellulaceae bacterium | reverse complement strand
TGAGTACGGACGGGCGGCACTGTCGGTCCTGTCGATCTGGCGACCGTCCGCATCATAGAGTTCGATCCAGTGGACATACTGGCCGCGACTGTTGGTCACAGCGAACCGCGACTCGGCGCCTGTTGCCGAGGCCAGGCAGCCGCCCCAGCCGTAGCACACACTGATTACCCACGATAACACGACAAGAGAACGCATAGCCCGCTCCGCACCACCCCGCTCCGTGCGGTTCTCGCACACCGCACTTCCGAGCAAGAGCATGCCACGGAACGCCACGAAAATCAAATCGATGGGTAGTCGCCAGACTTCCGCTGCAGGCGACTAATACGGATACGGTTGAGGCGGGCGTGGACGACGGGCTTCCTCCGCATCGATGCCGATCTTATTGTCCGGCGTGGGATAGACGTACAGACTTTTCTGATCGCCGCTCCGCCAATCGATGACCGTCAGCCGCGCTCCGCGGGAGGACCGGCGCAGTGCTCGAACAAAGTCATTCAGCGAATCGATCCGGTCCCCCTCGACGCGGATAATAATGTCCCCTTCCTCCAGCCCCGCTTGCGCCGCCGGAGTGCGCGGCCAGACCCGAGTCACGAGAATTCCGTCCCCCTGCCGCGGGCGGTCTGGCGGGACCGATACCGTCTGGCCATAAATGCCTAGACGCTTGTCCGGTCCCAGGTCAACCCGCACCGTGACCGTATTCCCCGATCGCCGATTGATGACCTGCAGACGTACTCGGCCGCGGCTGTCTTCCAGGGCCTGCGACAGGTCGCTGAGACTTTGCACCCGGGCATCATCTGCACTCAATATGATGTCACCTGTCTCTAATCCGGCACGCTGAGCCGGTGTGCCTGGCAGAACGCGCGTGATCGCCACCGCGCGGTCCTGCGGCGCCAACCGCGGTTCGACTTTTCCGGGCGGCGGCAATGGCCGCTCTGCCGCGGGTGGGCCTTTTTCCTGGGCGAATGCGACTGAAGTGGCCAGCGCCACGAACATGCAACCAACCGTTACTCCACAGAATCGAGCCATCGCATAGCCCTCCCTGAATTGTCTTCTTAATGCCGCTTCCGGGTGTGGTTCTCGGCCAGACCTTGATTGCAACCGCTGTGCCACGACATCCGCGCAGTCGCACAGAGCCAGCTGTGTTCGGCCAGGGACGATCAAGCGTGGTGGTTGAAATACCTTGGCGGGGGCGCTCAAATAGGAACGCGTGCACACCCCGTTCCGTTCTCCTGCCTGACAATCCCAGACTCGTGAGGTTCCTTATGAGGCGGATGCCACTCGCAGCTCCACATCGGATATCTCTGTTGCCCTTCGTCATGTTGCTGGTTGCGGCGGCGCCCTTGGGTGCCCAATCGCTGACGGCCGAGTCGGCAGATGCGGCTTTGCGCAAGGCCGTCGGATTTTACCGTGAGCATGTGTCGGTCCAGGGAGGCTACCTGTGGCGGTACAGCGAGGATCTCAGTTTGCGCGAAGGGGAAGGCGATGCGACGGCGACGCTGGCCTGGGTGCAGCCGCCCGGAACGCCGTCGGTGGGACAGGCGTACCTGACGGCCTATGAACGGACCGGCGAACCATACCTGCTCGAGGCCGCAGTCGAGACGGCGCGGGCGCTGGTGAAGGGACAGCTGGCGAGCGGCGGTTGGGATTATCGGATCGAGTTCGATCCACAGAAGCGCGGGACGTATGCCTACCGTGTCGATGGCGCCCCCGGGCCTCGCGCGCGAAACGTCACGACGCTGGACGACAATACCACGCAATCGGCGCTGCGGTTTCTTATGCATGTCGACCGGACGCTGAAGTTCGCCGACGGTCCGATTCACTCGGCTGTCGAGTACGCACTGAACCAACTCCGGGAGGCTCAGTATCCGAACGGGGCGTGGCCGCAGCGGTTCAGCGCTCCGCCCAAGGACGAGGACTATCCCGTCGTCAAGGCGAACTACCCCGCCACCTGGTCGCGGACCTATCCCGGCACGAACTACATGGACTATTACACGCTGAACGACAATGCCCAGGCGGACGTGATCGACACGATGTTCGAGGCCGCCGAGATTTACGGGAACCAGCAGTATTTCGAGTCGGCGCGGCGCGGCGGCGACTTTTTGATTCTGGCCCAGATGCCCGAGCCGCAGCCCGCCTGGGCCCAGCAGTACAATGCCCAAATGCAGCCGGCGTGGGCTCGCAAGTTTGAACCCCCTTCCATCACTGGCGGGGAATCGCAGGGTGCCATTCGGATCCTCATGCAGGTGTATCGCCAGACCGGCGACAAGAAGTACCTCGAGCCTATTCCGCGGGCCCTTGATTACCTCGAGAAGTCGCAGTTGCCAGGCAACCGCATTCCGCGCTTTCTGGAGCTGAAGACCAACCGTCCGTTGTACTTCACCCGGCAGTACGAGTTGGTCTACACGGACGACGACCTTCCGACGCACTACGGTTTCATCACGGGCCTGACTACGAGCCGGCTGCGGAGCGACTATGAGCGGCTGGTGGCGACGCCAGCCGACCAGTTGAAGCGAGAGCGGACGCCGGAGCGATTCCGTCCATCGGACGATCTGACTGCCGCGGCTGGCCGCGTTGTCGCGGAGTTGGATTCCCGGGGTGCCTGGGTCGAAGAGGGCAAGTTGGCCCACGCGGGAGGGGGAAATCGCCCTGCGGAAAAAATCCTGGATATGCGGACTTTTGCGCGAAACGTGGATACCCTGAGCCGCTATCTCGCGGCCGGCAAACGGTAATCCTTACCTAGCTTGGGTAACCGAATACCCGACGTGGAAACGGGGGTGGCGCCAGCTGCAATGTCGATAGAGAAGTAACGACGCGATCAACGTGTCTTCTGAGAAGATAAGGAACGACACGAGCCCCGTGACTTCTCGATGGAATCGCCGCATGCGCCCCCACCGAACCCATAACCACGGCAGTGTAGCCCGCCCCAGTGTGGCCCGCCGCTCCGCGGCGGCTCCCCCTTCCCTCAATGTAGCCCGCCGCTCCGCGGCGACTCCCTCTGGCTCCACCTGCTCCCCACCATCCGCCACCAGCCCGCGCCACACAACCGGCCTTGGCACCGATCCCACCGCATTTGCCTCCTGGGCCAGGCGGACCACTCTCGCATTGCTCGCAGCGCTGCTCTGCCTGGTCTCCACGGGTTGCGTGACAGGCGTCCGAGAGTATTTTCGAAACGGCCTGAAGGTCGGTCCGAACTACTGCCCCCCGGCAGCGGCGGTTTCCGAACAGTGGATTGACTATCAGGACCCCGAAGGGCGGGTCATCAGCAGCCAGGAACCGCGTTCGGACTGGTGGGAGAATTTTCACGATCCGATCCTGACGTCGCTCGTCTATCGAGCGGCCGACCAGAACCTGACCCTCCGCGAGGCCGGCTTCCGCATCCTGGAGGCGCGAGCCTTGCGCGCCATCGCGGCGGGGAACTTTTTCCCGCAGACGCAGGTGGCCACCGGTCAGTACACACGCCGACAACTCAGCTTGGCGACGGGCATCCAGGCAGGTGGTGGTGGTGGCTTTCCCGGCGTGACGCGCTTCTTCAGTGTGTGGAACCTGGGCACTCAGCTGGCCTGGGAGCTGGACTTCTGGGGTAAGTACCGGCGGGCCATCGAATCGGCCGATGCGACGCTCGACGCCTCGATCGAGAACTTTGACGATGTCCTGGTCATCCTGCAGGGCGACGTCGCCGACGCGTATGTCAACGTACGGACGCTCGAACAGCGGATCCGCTATGCCGAGAGTAACGTCAAGTCACAGGAAGGGTCGCTGCGATTCGCCGAAGTGCGACTGAAGGGAGGTGCGGCCAGCCGGCTGGACGTCACCCAGGCAGTCACGAACGTGGCGCAGACATCCGCGGCCATTCCGTTGTTCCAGACGCAATTGCGGCAGGCAAAGAACCGGTTGTGCGTCTTGCTGGGAATCCCGCCCCAGGACATCGACTCGTTGCTGGGTGGCACCGGCCAAATCCCGGACGTCGATCCCGCCGTCGCGTTGGGAATTCCCGCCGATCTGCTGCGGCGCCGGCCGGATGTGCGGCGAGCGGAGCGTGAAGTTGCGGCTCAGAGCGCACGCATCGGCATTGCCGAAGCCGATCTCTACCCGTCGTTCACGATCAATGGATCGCTGTTCGTCCAGGCCACCCAGTTCCAGGACTTGTTCCGTGCGAATGCCATCGGCGGTGCGGTCGGGCCTTCGTTCAGCTGGAACATCCTCAACTACGGACGCATCCTGAACAATATTCGCGCTGAAGAGGCTCGGTTCCTGCAGGAGATCGCCCAATACCAGAACGTGGTGCTGAACGCCAACCGCGAGGCAGAAGACTTCCTGATCGGGTTCCTGAATGCTCAGCTGCAGCGCCGACAACTGGAACGCGCCGCCAATGCGGCCATCGAAACACGCGACCTGGTCAACGAGCAGTACCTGCGCGGTATCGTGGACTTCAACCGCGTGTTCGTCGCCGAGTCGATTCTCGCTCAGCGGCAGGACGATCTGGCCCAGTCGGAAGGGGCCATCGCCCAGAACCTGATCGATCTCTATCGTTCGCTGGGCGGTGGCTGGCAAGTGCGGCTGGACGGAGCCGGGTTCGAGGAAAACGCCGTGCCGACTCCCACGGGCGACGTCCCCGTCCCCGAGTTGACCGCTCCGCCGCCTGGTGAACCGCTGCCTCCCGTCGAAACGCGAGAGGACAACTGACCGGCGGCCATTCCGCACCGTGCAGCCGACACATCTCGTAGGTTTCTCGCAGCATCCTTCTTCACAGGATCGTGGTATGCGACCGACGCTGATCGCACTGGTATTGATTGGCAGCTGGGGAATCAACGCCCCGGTGGGGGCCGGCGAGCCGGCCAAAACGGCATGTCCGTCGTTCGTGCCCCGGTATTTGTGCGAATGTCTGTTCTACTGCTGCAAGCCGCTGCCCCCGCCTCCGTGCGGCGACTACTGTGAGTCGTGTCTGCCGTACTGCTGCAAACCCGCACCGCGGATCTGTCCTCCTCCGTGCCAGTTCCGGTGCGATGATTATTGCCGGAAGCCTCTGCCGTGCTGCTTCCCCAAATCGCCCTGTCCGTGATCACGTCCCGTAGCCACTTTCGCTCTCGCAGCCCCCTTCGCCAGAAGGGGGGTAGCACGATGACGAAGCGAGCCCTCCGCACGCTCTGGCGAGAGTGGCTACGGGTTCACACTAGTGGTGGTGATCCTGCACTCGCCCGGTGGCGGCGTCGATGGCGTACGGCAGATTCGTGACCGGACAATTCGGGACGGCTTCGGGATAATATTTACCCTCCAGCTCATCCAGACCGTTCGGTACGGCGCCGTTTTCAAAGCGGAAGAGTTCGATCGCGTTGTTGATGTCGCCGCGATACTGCAGGCAGCTTTTCTTCTTCGCGTCCAGCGCATGATGCGAGACGCGGCTGAGCACCATCGCGGAAATAATGCCGATGATGGTGATCACCAGCAGCATTTCCAGGAGGCTGAATCCGTGGCAGGATTGCTTTCGGACCATGTGCAGCGACGCTTTCGGCAGACTGTAATGGCGGTTCGGCAATCAATCAGGCATCGCGGCCTGCATCAAGCGGAAACGATCCGAGCCTGAGCTCTTCGGTCAGCCTTGTACAGCAAGGGTAGCTTGCAAGAACCGGCGCGCCATGGAGTCGTGCAGGAAAACGCTAGAGTCCCCCCATGAGGTCCGCGCCGGTTCGGTCGGCATAGGCGATTCATGTGGCATCTTCAGGCCCGCTCGTAGCGGAACTCGCGAGATATCCGGCCCCTTGGCCTTCCCCTCCCGTCCGCTTGTAACGGGATACGGCGGGAGTCTTACGGCGCCGCTGTCGCGTCGGCTGGCGACTTCCGCTACGCCCGCTCGCGCCCCCCGGCCTCGCGTAGTGGCGGATCGTGTGGAGCGGGTTAGAATCACGACTCAATCTGGTCGGCCGTCTCTTTTTGCTCTATGGGAGTCGCGTTTATGAACTGCCAGACCGCGTGTCGGATCGTAATGGCTGTGTGGATGGGAACGGTCGGCGCGGTGATGGGAGCCGAGCGAGCGTCGCGGCCCAACATCGTGTTTATCCTGGCAGACGACCTCGGCTGGACCGACACCGGTACCTACGGCAGTCAGTATTACGAAACACCCCACATCGACCGGCTCGCCTCGCAAGGTATGAAGTTCACGCGGTACCACAACTGCCAGAACTGCCAGCCCACTCGCGCCGCGTTGATGACAGGACAGTACGCTCCGCGTACGGGTATCTACACCGTTGGCAGTATCGAACGGTTCGATTGGCGCACTCGGCCGCTGCGTCCCGTCGACAACGCCGATAACCTGCCGTTGGATAAAGTGACCATCGCCCAGCAATTGAAGCAGTCCGGCTATGCCACAGCCATGTTCGGCAAGTGGCATCTGGGGCAGCAGGCCGCCTATCACCCGAGCCAGCGCGGATTCGACGAAGCGATCGTCAGCAACGGCGCCCATTTCAACTTCGCCACGCAGCCACCGGTCGACGTGCCCCCTGGCGCCTACCTGGCCGATTGGCTGACCGATCGGGCCGTCGACTTCATCCGCCGCCACCAGGAAGTTCCGTTCTTTCTGTACCTGCCGCACTTTGGCGTCCATTCGCCCTACCAGGCGAAGCCCGAGCTGATCGAGAAATTCCGGGCCAAGCCTCCGGTCGGCGGCCACCATAATCCCACGTACGCGGCGATGATCTACAGTGTCGACGAAAGCGTGGGACGCATTATGCGGACGCTTGACGAGCTGCAACTCGCGGAGAACACGGTCGTCGTCTTCTCCAGTGACAATGGCGGCGTCGGCGGGTACGTGCGCGAGGGAGTCAAGCAGGGTGGCGACGTTACCGACAATGCGCCGCTGCGCAGTGGCAAGGGAAGCCTGTACGAAGGGGGTACCCGTGATCCGTTCCTCGTGCGCTGGCCGGGGGTGACGCGCCCGGGCAGCGTTAGCGATGTGCCCGCTATCCACGTGGATGTGTTTCCAACATTCGTGGACATCGCCGGAGCCGCGCGGCCGGCCCAGACGCTGGACGGCGAAAGCCTCGGCCCGCTGCTCCGCCACGCGGCAACTGAGCTCCAGCGGGAAGCCATCTTTCAACATTTCCCCGGTTACCTCGGCGCCGGCCCCGGCTCGTGGCGCACAACTCCCGTAGGGACCATCGAAGTCGGCGACTGGAAGCTGCTCGAGTTCTTCGAAGACGGTCGGCTCGAACTGTATAACCTGCGCGACGATATCGGCGAAACCCGGAATCGGGCTGCCGATGAGCCCGCGAAACGGAAGGAACTGCACGCGCGCATGCTGGCCTGGCGTCGTGAAATCGGAGCGCGCATGCCGACCCCGTACGATCCCTCGACAGCACCGGACGAACCGCGTCCGAAAAACAAGAAGGGAAAGGGAAAAGGAAAGAACAAGAAACAGGCGGCTCGCTCCGTCGAATGAACAGGTCGGCCGGACCGCTCGCCCTGATTTCCCGCGGCATGCCTGCAGAAGGATTCTCCATGTCGGTGACGTTGTTTGATGTCCAAGAGGCCCGACGTCGCATTCAGGATGCGATTCGCGTGACGCCCTGCACGTACTCGGAACTGCTCTCCCAGCTGTGTGGCTGCGAAGTGTACTGCAAGCTGGAACACCTGCAGCACACGGGCAGCTTCAAGGAACGCGGTGTCTGCAACGCGCTCGAACGGCTGTCAACCGAAGAGAAGCAGCGCGGAGTGATCGCGGCCAGTGCCGGCAATCATGCCCTGGCGCTGGCCTATCACGGTCATCGATTGCACATTCCCGTGGTGGTGGTCATGCCCCGGTTCGCTCCGCTGATCAAGCAGGAACGCTGCCGGCAAGCGCACGCCGAGCTGGTCCTGCACGGCGAGTGCTTCGAGGACGCACGGATGCGAGCCGTCGAAATTGCTCGGCATCGCGGGCTACGCTACGTGCATGGCTATGACGACCCGGAAATCATTGCCGGCCAGGGTACGATCGGGCTCGAAGTGCTGGAACAGTGTCCCGACGCCGATGCCGTGCTGGTACCCATCGGTGGTGCAGGGTTGGCGGCAGGAGTCAGCCTGGTGATTAAGGAGCTTTGTCCGGAGATCGAAGTCATCGGCATCGAACCGGAGCGGGCCGCGAGCTTTTCGGCGGCCGTCGCGGCAGGGCATCCGGTCCGATTTGACGTGCAACCGACGCTCGCCGATGGCCTGGCGGTGAACCAGGTTGGCGAGCTGGCTTTCCAGATCGCGCGGCAGCACGTTGATCATACGGTGCTGGTCGACGAACAGTCGATCGCCCTGGCCGTCGTCCGGCTGATGGAACTGGAAAAGAGCGTCATCGAAGGGGCTGGGGCCGCTCCGCTGGCGGCGCTGATCGGTAACCGACTGCCCGAGCTGGCTGGGAAGCGCGTCATCTTGCTGCAATGTGGCAGTAATATTGACTTGTCGATATTGAATCGGCTGATCGAAACCGGGCTGGTGGCGAGCGGCCGGCTGACGCGGTTCGTGGCGACGATCAGCGATCGGCCGGGTGGCCTGGCTCATTTTGCCGCGTTGATCGCGGACATCGGCGCCAGCATCATGGACGTTGCACATGACCGTGTGTTCGCGGGGCCCGATGTGACGTCCGTGAACGTGCTGTGCACGGTCGAGACGCGAAACGCGGCACATATCGACGAGCTGTTTCAGCGGCTCGCCGACTCTGGCATCCGCCATCGCCGGCTGGATCGTCCCTCCCCGTAGCCACGCTCGCCCCTCGTAGCCAGGCTCGCCCGAGCGTGGGGATGGCTCGCTTCGCCTCATCGGGTTACCCCCTTTCTGGCGAAAGGGGCTACGGCTGGCGAACTACGCGTGGACGGGACCCCGCATTTCCTGGAGCTTACGGAGCCGCGAGTCAAAAATCGTACTGTCGCGAGCGAGCTGCAGCGCATCGTCGCGGCTGATAATGCCGTAGTGACAGAGACTGGCCAACGACTGCTCGAGCAGCAACATCCCATCGGCGTTGCCCGTCTGCATCATGGAGTAGATCTGCTGAAGCTCGCCCGTCCGAATCAGATTGGCTACGGCCGGCGTCACAAACATGACTTCGACAGCCGGCACCCGCCCTTTCCCACCGACGCGGTGTAACAGCTTCTGCGAGACGACGGCGCGGAGGACACGCGACAGCTGGTTCTTGACCGCGCTCTGTTCTTCCGCTGGAAAGACGCTCGTCATGCGGCTGATCGAACCGACGGCATCTCCCGTATGAAGCGTCGAAAACACGAGGTGGCCGGTTTCCGCCGCGACCAGTGCGGCGCGCATGGTTTCCAGGTCCCGCATTTCGCCGACCAGGATGACGTCCGGATCCTCGCGCAGAGAAGCGCGGACCGCATCGGCGAACGATGGAACGTCGCAATACAACTCGCGCTGCCTGACCAAGCTGCGTTTGTTTGTATGGATAAACTCGAGCGGGTCCTCGATCGTGATAATGTGGGCCTGGCGCGTTTCGTTAATGCGATTGATCAGCGAGGCGAGTGTCGTTGACTTGCCGCTCCCGGTGGGCCCCGTGACGATTACCAGCCCGTGCGGAAAGGTTGCGAGCTTTTCCATCTGCGGAGGGAGCGTCAGATCGGTAAACGACTTGAACTCTTCGTCGAGCCGCCGAATCGCTAAGGCCACTCCGCCGCGTTGACGGAACACATTGAT
>JBFWYF010000209.1:0-9669 GCA_050186685.1 Pirellulaceae bacterium | reverse complement strand
TAACCGTATCCGGCCCCCAGGTCGCTTGAGTACAGTTCCTCTCCTAGCGAATCGCTCGCCGCTTGTTCCACTCCCTCCCCTCCCTTGCCCGCCGGCCCTTCCACTGGAAGTGGGGGTAGGCAGCACGCGCCGGGTCCACCAAGCGTACCGTAACTTGCAAGATAGCTCCTACACGCAGCACAGTTGGGATCGGAACAGTACTGGATGATACCCGTGGAAAGCTGCTCAGCCGGTGGTTGTGCTCGAACTTCGATAACGAATAACGAGGCGAAGATGGATGCGACAACTGCTGTGTAGCAACAAGGGGCGAGTTTCATAACACGGGACTCTCTGCGACTTTGTGCAAGGGCTGCGACCAGTTCGTACAACGGAGTGCGGAGGACGACTCGCGTTACACGAGTCGCCGGCGAGAAACCATGCAAGGCAAGACACTGACTCGGTGAGGAGGTGCCGATGGATCCTCGCAGGCCGGATAAAGGAAATACTCGGTTCTGGTCGGAGCGATAATAACGGAAACCGCAGACGGTACTCGCGTATCGTTTGCGTCGACTTTTCCGAGCAAACCTGTCGGAGAATCCTGCGACTGCGCGCTACTGTCCGAGCGGCCGGCCGAGATGATGGTGCCGGAAGCGATACGTACCGCGACCGAAGAGCTGGTGCGGGCCATGGGCGAAGTCGATCCCCGCGCGGTCGCCCATCCGCAGCTGATCGTAGTGCCGTCGGACCTTGCCGAACTCACCCGCGAACCATTCCGTTGGCTGGCCGCTGTCGCGGTGACCCTCTTCCACCCTGAACGGACGAGGCGAGATCAGCATGGCTAACTCCGCTCGCCACGGGTGCCACCCTGATTCCGTTGCAAAGTCCCGCAGGGCGGAGTCCGAACCGGCTGGGCCGGTACCCTGGTCGTCACAGATGGCCGAGGCGAACTCAGGCCAGAATGGGCTCAATCGCGTGCCCCCGCGAGATCGGCAGCGGACGCCCCTCGCGGTCGTGGACAATGGTGTCCGGCGACAGCCCGAGGCATCCCAAGACCGTAGCCAGGTAGTCGCAGGGCCGAACGGGGCGATCTTTGGGCTCCGCCGCATGGGCGTCGGTCGCGCCATGGACGACTCCGCCACGGATTCCGCCTCCGGCCAGCGCGATGGAGAAGACACGCCCCCAATGGTCGCGCCCGCCACGAGCGTTGAACTTGGGAGTGTGACCAAACTCCGCGACCCAGCAGACGAGGGTTTCGTCGAGCATGCCGCGCTGCTCCAGATCCTCGATCAGCGCCGAGTAGGTCTGGTCCATCATGGGCATCAACCATCCCTTGAGGCTTTCACTGTGCTTTTCGTGCGTGTCCCAGCCGCCACCGTTCGGCAGCTTCTTGTCCGGCGACGCCCAATTCACTTGAACGAGCGATACTCCGGCTTCGACAAGACGCCGCGCCAGTAGAACACACTGGCCATGCTTCGTTCGGCCGTACCGGTCTCGCATGGCCGCTGGCTCGTGATCGAGCTGGAATGCCCGGCGGGCCTGGGCACCCGTCACCAGGTCGATCGACTGCTGCTGGTACCGGTCGTAATTGGCCACGATGGGGTGACGGGCCATGCGCTGGAGATGCTGGTCGACCTGGTTAAGCAGCGACAAGCGATCGTTCAGCCGCAGCGGAGGGAGATCGTCCGGTACGGAGCATCCCGGAACCGCGAAGTCGGGCGACGAAGGATCGCATTCGAGCAGCCAGGGATCATGAGCCTGGCCGAGCACTCCAGCGTCGGAGCCGGGCCAGGGATAAAGGCCGTCGAAATTCGCGAGGCGGCGGGGCATCGCAATCGAGGATGGCAGGCCGCCGGACGGCGGGCACAAGGCCTGGACGAGCGCGTTGATCGAGGGATGATCGTTCGGCTTGCCGGGTAGCGCGTTTTCGCGGCTGAGCGGTACGTGAGGAACTCCCGTGAGCATCTGGTAGCCGCTGGTCGAATGCGAGTTGTCGCCCGTCACCAGCGTCCGGACAACGGCGATGCGGTCGGTCAGCTGCGCGGTGCGCGGCATCAGTTCGCCGACAACCAGCCCTGGCGTCCGGGTGGCAATCGCCCCGAACTCGCCGCGGATCTCAGGTGGCGCCTCCGGTTTGGGATCCCAGGTTTCGTGATGCGGGATCCCGCCCGAGTTGAAGAGAATAATGACGGATTTGGCTCGACCCCGCCCGCGCGTTGCACCAGCGTTCGCTCGGCTGCGCAGCAGACCTGGCAGGGTCAGCCCCGCAAGGGCCACGCTGCCCACGCGCAGCCACTCGCGCCGCGTCACGGCTCCGGTTACGCGATGATCTTCTCCCCAGATCGATAACATGCATGCCTCGGTGGAAAAACGGATCACGTCCTGGCGGATCCCGGTCAGTGGCGACGCGGGAAGACGCATCCTATCTCCCCCGCCCGGCGAGGATCAAGCGAATCCACCCCATCGCCGGACAGCCGGACAGCCCAGGCCCCCTGATCCTGTTCACAAAGGGGCACCGCACGGAAACCATGGTGACGTATATGATAGGAGCGACGGAACTCGTCGAGTCCCGAGCGCGGACACAGCGTAACGCGTGCCAGGAAGCCCGGCGAGTCGTGCTTCCGAAGATGGATATTCCGATCATGCATGACACATGGCCGGCCCGTCCGGAAGGATCGCGGGCCGATTTCTTGAAGCACATTGCTCAGCTGGACGACCCGGCATTTGTCCGCCGCGCGCGGCAGGTCACCGATGCCTGGAACCGCATGACCGCCGCGTGCCGCAGGCAGCGTGACGAGTTGCTCGAAATGACGCGCCTGAGGCTGGCGATTGTGGCGGAACTCGTGGAACGGGATTGGACACGAGTCGCGTCCCACCTTCGCGACCCGTTGCTGGCCGACACGTTGGCCGACTGGTACCGCGCGTGGAAACCTCAGTTGCGAGGCACCGTCCCGGCGACTCAGTCCGGAAGGAGGATCCGCGCCGCTTTGCGCGAGCTGGCCGAATCGGTCGAACGATTCAATGTGAAATGGCGAGACGTCGTGCAAAGCCAGGATCTCACAACGATCAATCGCCTCCGCCACGATTACAACCGTTACTACGTCGTCGAGAAGGCCTGTGCGCTGCAATCCGAGTCGTTGGCGGCTGCCGGTTTCGAACCCTTGCCGCCGGTAACGGTGGAACAGCTGTTCGAGATCTTTCCGCTGCTGGATGTCCCGTCCGTCGCGTCCTGATCCGGTCAGGTCATAAACATCGAGTTAAAAACGACCCAGCGGAAGGTCAGCATGACGCAGATCAGGCACAACCACCAGGCAGTGACCTGAGCAATGCGATACGGCCGCAGACGGAACAGAATGGTGGCGCTGCCCAGCGTGGCGAGCGACTTCGTAGCGACGAGCGTCAGCGGCGACGAAAGCAGCGAGTTGCCTAGCGGATTCAGCTCCAACAGACCGCCCGAGCTATCGGCGAACATGGTACAGGCGAGGTCGAAGGCGGCGAACACGACCACCAGGATCACATAGCAAGGAAGCAGCTGGAACCCTTCGCCAAGGCCATCCTGTGCGTCCCGAGCACACCGAACGTGGGGACGATGCTGGAGCAACATCCCAAATCCGAACACTCCCAAGCCCATGCCCAGCAGGGTCATTCCGTAGCGGAAGGCACGCGTGGTGACGCCGAAGGGAAGTGCTGTGTCCGGTTCTGCCAGCGGAATAGCGGGAAACAGGTGCTGCAATGCGTCGCGGGACGCGAAGGACGCGGCCACCTGTGGCCAATTGACGTCCGTACCCGCTCGGCGCGGGGACTGAAAGTAGTGCTGAAGCGACTCGCCGACGACGCTGGCATCGGGTTCGGCGCGAAGCGCGCACAGGACATAATGGGCATCGTCATGATGTAAGAGGTAGGTAACATCGTGATGCACCAGTACCAGCCCGCCTCGGTCGAGTGCTCGACCGACGGTTGTCGCTCGCGCGGGCAAATGGTGCAAATCGCCGTTGACGAGAGGTCTGGATCCCCGCCGCCGGTCGCCCACTGAATCTTGCTCGTCCCCATCCGCCCTGGTCGCCGATGGGTCGGGCCGCCTTCCGAGAAAGCGGGGAGTATGCGACTGCAAGGAGAGCTCGGACAGCGGTGGCAGCTGCCGGCCGTTCAGGCAAATCTCCTCGCCATCTTCGGTTACGGCATACGGCGGACGCAGGTACGTCCCGTCCCAGACGACGGAGCCCCTTTCGACATGTTCAAGGTCGATCGAGCGCTCCGGCGGGGCGAACCGCCCACCGAACCCTCGGCCATAGAAACCGCCAGACGGTCCACCGAAGCGCTGGCGTCCCTCCCGTCCGGCGTCGGGAAACGATGACCAATCCTGCCACGAAACGGGCTCGGAATTGGCGAACGCACGTTCCTGATCGTCCTGCAACTCGCGATTCTCATTGCGGCGGCTTTGGGAGCGAATCGGTTCGTCCGAAGGCTGGAACGCAGGCTCGGGAGCGGGCAGGCGATCGCCGGCCGCGGAAGTGACGGAGGTGGAGCGTGCGGCCGGTGCCTCGCGATTTCCGTCTGAAGGAGAATCGGCGGACGCCGTCAAGACCGGGAACGCGAGCGACCAGAGGAGCAAGGGTCGCCACTTGGGACCACTCCGTGTCCTGACTAGCAATCGATCCATGGATGCGCTCCGCAAACGCTCAGCAGCTCGGAAAGACTTTCCGTCCAGCGACCTCGCATGCGTCGGGCGCACCCGACGCGTTCGGCGCCAGCGACTCGAAAGATGCGGAAATCGGAGCGATGCTGTCGGTTTGCTGGAGAGCGAATCCGATTCGCGCACACCAGGATAAACCCCTGGAAGGCTGCAAAGTTTCGCTCAGGCCGAACCGGCCGATTTGCGCCGGGCGGGCTTCGCGACCAGGCGAATAGGCGGCACGGTCGTCGGGCCCCCGTGGAACGTGCGGCCGGTCTCGAGGTAGTGGTCGAACAAAAACACCCCCGTCCTCGCATTGCCGCTGTTCTGGCAGCGCAGAATCGCGGGGGAGCCACACTGAGGGCACACCACGCGCAACCCGTGCTGTTCGAGCAGTTCATGGACGCGCGTGGCGAAGGCCTGGTTCTTCTCCAGGGAACCAAAGTTCCAGCCGGCAAAAGTGCTCAATCGCTGTTGCAGCGTCTGTCGGATTGCGTCCTGCAGGGCCTGGACCTCGAGTTCCGTTGTCGCCAGCTGGTCGAGCGCAGCGGGCAGGGGGGCCGACGTGCGAAGCAGTCGGATCTCCATTCCTCGGCACAGGAAGGTGATCAGATGGTCGAGCCACAGCAGGTAACGATTGCGTTCCGCTGCGGATTGGCCGCGAACCGGCGTAGGACCTAACAGCAGCTCGACTAGCGCGATGCGCTGTCCACCATGCGAAACCGGGCCCAAAATCACAAACGAATCGGTGGGATTGCTGACGCGAGTGCCCCGCGCCGGTGCCGAAAACGGCCGTACCAGGAACGAGTGATCCCGATCCAGGGCATAATTCAGCAGCTGTTCGTGCGCCCGTTGCAGATCACCGGTCAGATCGAGCCGATCGAAACCGATCCGGGCGCGGCAAACGAGCGAGCCCGGCTCTCCGGGCCGGAACCAGAGAGCACCTGCGGTCGCGGCATACAGTCTCACCAAGTGCAACAGGTATCCGTCGAAAAAAGCCTGCAATTCGCCGCGTGCCGCAGGCAAATCGCGCAGAGTCTGATAGTCGGCCAGGAACGCAGCACGTTGGTCGGCCGTCAGGGTTGCCAGCAGATCGTCAAGTTGTGGCGGGGAAGACATAGTCGATTACCGGTTCGGCCGTAGGACGGTAGCGCCCGACGAGCAATGGGGGCGAAGCGTTAGACCCACGCGGCGTGTGGCGAGCTTCATTGCGGCGCAATCTGCTCGGCGATGATCATGGCCCGCGTGCCGAGGTCGTCGAGTCGCATCATTTCGTCGACGCCGCGGCATTGTTCGACCGAGGGGGACGATGTTGCCAAATAGTCCCGATCCTGACAGCAACTGTGGTCCTCGACGAATCGAAGCAGTTCCTGGGTGCTAACCGCCACTTGCCAGTTTGCCGACGTGTCCAGCTGGAGCCGGAACTCAGTGCTCGACGGCTCCCACATTCGCTCGGCGGCAGCATGAAAGTTGTCGTTCTGGGGGGCCAGCGCCAACAACAGCGAGGTCGGTGTGGCCTTGACCTCGAGCCGCTCGAAGGAAAGGACTCGTACCTTGGATCGATTTCCCATACGGGGGCTCCACGCCGCGTCGTCCCGGTTCCGGCTCCCCGCGGACTGGCGGGTGACGGAGCTTCAGGTGCCGCTGCACTATCGTACTCCGGTGGGCAGGAGCAGTCGAGCAACTGGCCGGCCGACGCTGCACGTTGCGGGTCGGAGCCGGTCCGGTTGTGCCGGAAACCGGAGCTCAGTCCTTGTGAATCGCCAGGGCGCGGACTAGAATCCGGAGCAACCAGGGATTTGCGGCCGATTGCAGCCTTCATCTGCTAAAGTGCCATTGACCGCCGCAGACAGCAACGGACGTTTAGCAAATAACGCTAGTTGCCAGCAATGTTGTGGCGATATTCGCCGCGGCTCCGCAAGTCCTGATCGTATTTCCCAGCGGAGCCTTGCGATGTCTCAATCGTCTCTCCCTTCCACGCGCTTGGGCACGTCGACTCTGGCCGTGCACGGCGGTGAAGACCGCCAGAAACTGGCCAACGCCGTCACCGATCCGATTGTCTGTGCCGCGACGTACACGTTCGAGAGCACCCAGGCGGTAATCGACTACATCCAGCAGAAGCTGCCTCGCGAGGAATACGGCCGCTATGGCAATCCGGGCGAGCGCGTGGTCGAACGCAAACTGGCCCTGCTCGAAGGGGGTGAGGATGCCCTGCTGTTCTCGACGGGCATGGCGGCGATTGTCGGTCTGCTGATGACGAAATTGAACTCGGGCGACGAGGTCGTGTTTTTCGACGAGTGTTACCATCGCAGTCGCGAGTTTTGTGCGAAGCACCTGTCGCGATTCGGAGTGATCACACGCCAGGTCAAGGCCTGCGACTACGATGCCATGGAAGCGGCGATCAACGGGCGCACGCGGCTGCTGGTGAGCGAATCCCCCACGAATCCGCATTTGAGCGTGGTGGATCTCGAACGCTTTGCCGGGATCGGCCGCCGCCGCGGAGTCGAGACACTGATCGACGCCACACTTGCGACGCCCTTCAACAGCCAGCCGCTTGACTACGGCGTCGACTACGTCCTGCACTCGGCGACGAAATACCTGGGCGGCCACAACGATTTGTTGGCGGGTGTGATTATCGGAGCTGCGGAGAAGATGGAGCCCATCCGCAAGCTGCGTGGCATCATGGGAGCGATCAACTCGCCGCACAACATCTATCTGCTGGAACGCGGGCTGAAGACATTCGAGCTGCGCATGCGGAGGCACAACGAGAACGGGCAGGCCGTGGCCGAGTTCCTGGCCGGGCACCCGCGAGTCGAGAAAGTCTATTATCCGGGACTCGAATCGCATGCGTACTACGAAGTGGCACGGCGGACGATGCGCGGTTTCGGCGGGTTGATCACGTTCCTGGTGAAGGACGCCGATTGGCGCGAAACGGCCCGCGTCATCGATGCCGTCAAAATACCTCGCATCGCGCCCAGCCTCGGCGGCGTGGAGTCGCTGATCGAACAGCCGCTGGTCATGAGCTATTTCGAGTACTCACCCGAGGACCGGCGCCGCTTCGGTATCCCGGACAACATGATTCGTCTATCTTGCGGCATCGAGAACGCCGACGACTTGATCGCGGATCTGCGCCAGGCATTGGAGTGCCGTTAGCAAATACCGGCGCCGGTCTCGCTCGAGCGGACACTAACCAAGCTAGGAGGGATCCACCATGCAGCCTGCGCAGCGGAGAAGTTGTTCGAGGGTCGGCCGGTTCGTGCTCAGCCTTGCGGTCGCGGTCCTGGTCGGAGCGGGACATGCCCATGCGCAGGCTCCGGACGCGAGTACTGCCGACGGCGAGTGGCCCCAGTTCATGGGACCGCAGCGGAACGGCATCTCGTCCGAGACCGGGCTGCTGGTGACGTGGCCTGCGGGGGGCCCGCGGGTGTCGTGGCGCGTCTCCGGCGGAGTGGGGATGTCGGGGATTGCGGTCCGGGCCGGGCGAGCTGTGACGCTCGTCCAGCGCGAGGGCCGTCAATGGCTCGTCGGCCTGGACGCGAACAACGGCCAGACCCTTTGGCAAGCCGATCTGGCTCCCGCCTATCAGAACGCCATGGGGAACGGCCCCCGTGCCACGCCATGCATTGCAGGGGGCAAGGTGTTTGCTCTGACCGGCGAAGGTGTGCTGGCCGCCGTCGATTTACGCGACGGTCGACGGTTGTGGTCCGTGGCCACCCTGAAGGAACTGGGCGGCCAGGAGGCCGAATATGGCATGGCGAGTTCACCGCTGGTGGCGGGCAACGTGGTGATCGTGACGGTGGGGGCGGAGCGGGGCACCGTGGCAGCCTTCGATGTCGGTTCGGGCCAGCTGCGCTGGACAGCGGGACAGGGGCCGGCCGGTTATTCATCGCCGGTACTGCGCCGATTCGCGGCCGGCCAGCAGGTCGTCGCCTTCTGCGGCCGGGCCGCGCTCGGACTCGATCCCACCCGTGGCACCGTGCTGTGGCAGTATCCGTTCGATACGAACTACGACTGTAACATTGCCCTGCCCATCGAGATCCAAGGACGAATCTTCTTATCGGCGGGAGAGGATCATGGTAGCGCCTTGCTCGACGTGCGCCCGGCGGGGGACGGCTTCGAGGTCCAGCCGGTGTGGGAGTCGCTGGGATCCGACAGCGTGCTGCGCAGCGAATGGCAGACACCGCTGTACGCCGACGGTTACCTCTACGGCATGGACAACGTGGGCGGCGCGGGACCAATTACGCATCTCACCTGCATCGACGCGGCGACCGGCGAACGCAAATGGCAACAGGCTCGCTTCGGCAAAGGCAATTTAATCGCGGCCGACGGGAAACTGTTCCTGACGACCATGAAAGGCGAGCTGATCGTAGCCCGGATGTCTTCGGAGCGGTACGAAGAGCTGGGACGCATGACCGTGCTGGGCTCGACACGCCAGGCCCCGGCGTTAGCGGGGCGTCGGCTGTACGTGCGTGACGAGCGCGACATCGTCTGTATCGACGTCGCGCGTTAGCCAGCGTCCGCGGTGGTGCCAAGGTGGTCCGGGTGTGGCACTGGCTCTGCCAGTGTCTTCCGAAGGGTGTGGCACTGGCTCGGCCAGTGTCTTCCGAAGGGTGTGGCACTGGCTCGGCCAGTGTCTTCCGGTGGAAGTGGCTGGCGCGCGAGGGGCGCACTGGCCGAGCCAGTGCCACACTCACTGGCGGAGCCAGTGCCACACATGACGCTCGAAACTCGCCTCGCGAGTTACGGGTCAAACGAGATGGCGCTGACAGTCGGTTACCGAGGACGGCGGCCGCGGTAACGCCGCTGACCGGGTTGGCCGGAGCCGCGCGCCGCTGGCGGCCGAGCAGGCCGGAACGGCCGACGCGTCGTATTCTGCCGAGCAGGTTCGCTCCCCGCGGCACGCGGTGAACCCTGCGGCGAGCCGCTCGCCACCGGTTTCTCGGTTGCGACGTACTCCGCCACGCCGTGATCTTCGACGCTAATCCGGCGCCGGAGCAGACGTTCGATGGCCTTGAGGTGTT
>JBFWYF010000208.1:0-9718 GCA_050186685.1 Pirellulaceae bacterium | reverse complement strand
AGCGGGTTTGCATCCTGGGTACCGTACTGCCGATGGGCTGCCGCTGATTCGCGCGCGAGGTCCGAAACTTCGGGCGCCGACAACTGCATCCGCGCTGCCAGTTCGTACGCTGCCACTCGCGCCTGCAGATCCGATTCGGCCGGATGAGCGGCCGCGAAACGCGTGTTGAAGCGGGTCAGCAGCTCGCGAGTCGCCTGTTCTTCGGCGATCGAAATGGAACTGGGCCGAGCCAGATTCCGGATCCGCTGCTGGTCACTCATCATGATCGCTTGGTAGCGAGCCGGCAGGAATCCGTTTGACCAGTTGGCCTTGCCGTTGGGCGGCTCGCCCCGGATATCCGGAATCGCGACATACGCAGGCAGGTTTTCATTCTCGCTGCCCAGCGCGTAGCTCAACCAGGCGCCGGCACTCGGAAAGCCCTCGGTGGGATGCCCGGTGTTCATGAACACGCATCCGGGACCGTGGGTGTTCGTCTTGCTCTGCATGGCGTGCAGGAATGCGATGTCGTCCACGTGCCGGGCCATGTGCGGGAGCATGCTGCTGATGGGTTTACCGCATTCGCCGCTCGGAACGAATGGCCAAGGGCTTTTCATCAGGTTGCCGTTCTTGCCCTGGAACGACACGAAGGTCTCTTCACCGGGCAGCGGCTGGCCGTGGTACTTCTCGAGCGAGGGCTTGAATTCCCACAAGTCCATGGCCGAGGCGGCGCCGGGACAGAAGACCTGCAGGACTCGCTTCGCCCGGGGTGGGTGGTCTGTGGTCCTGGGCCTCGATCGACCGGCCCGCGATTCCGCGCGGGTTGTACCACACAGCAGTTGTAGCAGCCCGATGCCCCCCAGCCCGGTGCTGACATGACCGAGAAAGCGGCGGCGAGTCAGGTCCGCGAGCAGGAAAGGATCAGGGGACATAAATCATCTCACTCGAGTTCAGGAGCGCGCGACAAAGAGCCTCCAGGCCGTACGTTTCGACGAGTTTGCGGCAGGCTGCGGTTTCGTCGTGAGTTGCCGTACGCCCGAAACCGAGCTCGTACGCGCGGCCGATCTGCGTCGCGGCGTCGTCACCCGCCTCCCGTTTCAGTCGCCCGGCCCAGGCCGCGGCCATGTCGAGCGTAAAGCTGTGGTTGAGCATCGTGAGCGCTTGCAGCGGTGTGGTGGTTTCCGCTCGGCGTGGAGTGGAAAACGTGCAATCCGGCTGATCAAACTCGGTCATTAGATCGACGACGGAAGCACGCGCGTTCTGGTGGTAGACGGCTCGCCGATACGTATCAGGCCCGTGCTTGTCGAGCGGTACGTACGTGCAGACGTTGTCCTGCATGAAGTGATACAGACGGAAGCCCCGCCCACCAACGGCTGTGTCGAGTGCGCCTGCGACCTGCAGCATGGTGTCACGGACCTCCTCGGCGGACAGCCGCCGCGGGGGGAAACGCCATAGCCAACGCGCATCGCCGTCCAGGCGCGCGGCGTCTTCGCGATAAGCCGATGATTGCCTGTAAGTCCGGGACAGCATGATCATCCGATGCAGATTCTTGATACGCCAACCATTGTTTTGAAGCTGGATCGCGAGGAAATCCAGCAACTCGGGATGGCTGGGGCGCCCTCCCATGTAGCCAAAGTCGCTGGGTGTATCGACGATTCCAGTACCAAAGTGATAGTGCCACAAGCGATTGGCGAGCACCCTTGCCGTGAGCGGATTCGCGGGATGTACCAGCCAATCGGCCAGGGCCAGCCGGCGCGCGGTCTCGGCAGCATCGGGAGCAAGCCGGTAGGCCAGTCCGCGCGGGGAACTGTGGCTCAGTACCGCCAGGCTGGCCGGGACTACTTCGTTCCCCTTTTTCTGCGGATTGCCGCCCAGGAACACGTGAAACGGTCCCTGCGCATCGGCGTCGACCCGGCGACCGATCCACACGGTTGGCAGCGGAGGAACCTGCGCGATCTCCTGCTGGACGGCCGCAAGCTCGCGCTGGATACGCTGCCTCTGGGATCGGTCCTCGTCGGTCGTGGCCAGTCGCATGAGGCGGTGATTCAATAGCGCCGGTCGAGGAATGGGTTGGCGATCGCGACTGTCCGCCATCACCTGCCAGTGCTCGCCATCGGTGGAAACTTCGATGCGATATTCTGCGACAAATGCGAACTTGGGATGTTCCGGTGTCGACTCGTTTCGGGCGCTCGAAAACACCACCCGATTGATCCGCGTGGGTTGAGCGAGCTCGATGGTAAGATCGGTGCCGGTGGCGAGGAACCGGGCACCCGTTTTGCCGTCGATCGCAAGTTGGGGCCCATAGGCGCCGGGGAAGTCCTCGATGGAACGCGCCCGGCCGGACGCTCGACCTCCGTGGCGGTCGAGTGCCACGTTGCTCGGTTCGTCTCCAGCGGACCAGACCTCAAACTCGTCGATGCCAAAACCGGTCGCGATGGCCGGGTTGCCGTCCTGCGCCTCGCACACCAGTCGGACATACTTCACCATCACCGGCTCAAAGCGGTCTTCCGTGCCCGTGCGATCCACCGGTGGTCGATGCCAGGTGGCTTCATACGCAGTTTGCTGTTCGCGACCACGCTTCAAGATGGCCGCGTCCAGATCGGCAAGCGACTTCTCCAGTTCCGCTCGGCTCTTCTGTAACGGTTCGAGTCTTGCGGTACGCTCGGCCTGGGCCGCCGATGTCGCCAGAGGAACCGAGCCGTGTCGAATGGCCGAAAACGTGGCATAGAGTCCGTAGTAGTCCTCCTGGGTGATCGGATCGAACTTGTGATCGTGACACCGGGCACATCCAATGGTCATCCCCAGAAACGCCTCTCCAGTCGCCCGGATGATTTCGTCGAGCGTATTCGCTCGGATCTGAGCGGCTTGGACGGGATCCTGATTCCCCACGTCGTCGTACGGGCCGGCCACAAGAAACGCCGAGCCCACTGCTACGTCCGGATCGTCGCTTCCCAGGATGTCACCCGCGAGATGTTCGCGCAGGAACTGGTCGAACGGCTTATCTTCGTTGATCGAGCGAATGACGTAATCGCGAAACGGCCAGATGTCATCGACGATGACATTCCGTTCGTAGCCGATGCTTTCCCCGAAGCGCACGACATCCAGCCAATGGCGCCCCCATCGTTCTCCGTACCGGGGTGAGGCCAGCAATCGATCGATCCACTTTTCGTAGGCCTGCGGGTCGGGATCGTTGACGAAGGCTTCGACCTCTTCCGGAGCCGGCGGCAGACCTGTCAGATCGTACGTCGCGCGGCGAATCAGCGCGCGACGGTCCGCGGGAGGATTGAGGGTCAGACCGTGCTCGGTAAGCTTCGCCAGAATGAATTCGTCGATCGCGGCCGGCCGCGGCGAGGGACTACGGATCGCTTCCAGGGGTCGCAGCGACCACCAGGAACTATCGGCCTTGGCTTTTTCTTTCAATACAAGATCCGCTGGCCAGACGGCGCCCTGTTCGATCCACGTGCGAAGCATGATCGCTTCCTGCGCCGTGAGCGGTTCCCCTTTCTCGGGCATTTCGGGCTGTTTACCCGCCGGCGCCACGGTGCGCGTGTAGACCGGACTTTCGTCGGGACGTCCGGGGACGATTCCTGCTCCCATTTCGCCGCCGCGAAGCAGGCCGGCACGGGTCGTGAGATCCAGCCCGCCTTCCGCATGGCCGGGCTGGTGGCAGGCGACACACTTCGCCGACAACACCGCGCCGACCAGCGATTCGAATTGCTCCGGCGAGTCCGCTGCCCACGAGAGACCCGCCATCCACAGCCAGGCGACGGCCATCAACGTGCCCTGAAGGGAATGCATCGGATTGTCCCGTCTGTACATCCATCGGTCCCTTGAACACACGAAGCCGAACGCACAACATACCACTGCGGTTCACGCCAGGGATGATGGCTAGAAACGAGCCGGCGTGCAACCGAAGCGGCATTCCCCAACTGCCATCTCCATTTTGCTGAACGGAAGATGCATGCTCAACATCCTCCAGAAACGAGCTCACTCCATGTCTCGGTTACCGAATCGCCGCGAATCAGCACGTGTGGGGCGGATACTGGCCGTTGTCTTAAGTATGCTGATCGCTCAGGCCGACCGTCTGGATTGTGCCGAGCCGGGCACCGCGGAGCCAAAGAAGGTCGTCCCGTGGATTGGATACACGGAGGGGCGAAACGATCTGCCTGACGGCCAGTTCGCGAACTGGGTGACTCGGCGCGCGTGCCTCGTCCGCGCCGATGGCACGGACCGGCACTTGCTGGCCGAAGAACTTGTGCAGCGAGAGTACAGCTGGACGCAGTTCGCCGGTTGGGCGCCTGACGCAACACGGGCCATCGTGCTCAGCGCCTGGGAGAGCCCCGAGAACGCGGCGTGGGAGCGCCAGCATCAAACCTTTCGGATGACCGAAGGCTGGCTCATGGATGCCTGCGTGCTGGAACTCGCGAGCGGCAAGGTCACCAATCTCACGGCCGTCGACCGCGTCAGCATCTACAACACGGGATTGTTCTTTCTGCCGGACGGGAGTGGCTGCGGCTTCACGCCCCTGATCGGCGGCTTCTCGAAGCCTTATCTCATGGACCTCGATGGCCGCAACAAGCGCGACGTGTCCGGGAAAGGCGGTGGATTTGCCTACGGTTATAGCGTCTCGCCGGATGGCAAACGGATCAGTTACCACGAGGACTATCAGATCTATGTCTCGAATACCGATGGCAGCGACAAGCGGCGCATCGAGACAGGCAATTCGTTCAACTTCGTGCCCCAGTGGTCTCCCGACGGTGAATGGATCCTCTTCGTCTCTGGCGAGCACTACAACTGCCACCCACATCTGGTGAAAAAGGACGGCAGCCGGCTGCGTAAGCTCGCCGACCGTGGAGGGTATCGCGGCGTGGTGGAGGTTCTGAAGCACCCCGACTTCCACAGTGCGAGTAGCGATCTGCCGGTTTGGGCCACGGACAGCCGCCACGTATTTTTCACGGCTCAGGTTGGCGAAAGCATCGAGCTGATGCGGGTCGACCTCGATGGTCATGTCAGCCAGCTGACGCACTCGCGGGCCGGCACGCGACACTATCATCCTGCCGTTGCCCCCGACGGAAAGTCGCTGCTGTTCGGGTCCGACCGTAGCGGCACCATGCAGCTCTACGTCGCCACCACCGACGGGAAGGCGAGTTGGCCGATCACGAGCGTGCCCGCAGGTCACTGCGCTATGCACGGACACTGGCAGCCGTTAGGACTGAGAGACTGATCATGAAACACGCATTGCTATTTCTTTGCACTCTGCTTCCGAGCGCTGCGGCTTATGCCCAAACCGAACCCGCGGCCGCCTCACCGGGCAAGGACGATGGGAGAAACAGCGCCAGCGCCTCCCAGAACACGCTGGAGCCAATCGGCAGCCTTCGCGCGTCGACCGTCGTGGTGGCCGCCGCCGATGCTCCGGAACACGTGAAGAAGGCGGCGGACGCTGTCTGCACCGGAACGGACGATCATCTCGTTATCAATGCGGCCATCGCCAGCCTTCCGGAGATCGGCGGGCGACTTCACTTGACCGGTGGCTCGTACCGCATCGGCGCCATCAACGGAACGTACGGCGGCATCACCATCGCCCGGAGCAATGTCCTGCTGGCCGGCGAAGGTAGCGCCACCCGACTCTTATTACAGGACGGCCTCACCGACACGAATGTGATCTGGGTACGGGGCGATATCCACGATGTTACGGTGCGCGACCTGTACATCAATGGCAATGGCAGGAACCAGGTGCCTTGGGTTCGCGAGCGTTCCGAATGGAACGGCGGTAACGGCGTCAAGATCATCAATCCGTCGGGTGTCCAGGACGATGCGGGGATCATTGATCCGACACCGCGCCGCGTCCAGGTGATCAACTGTCACATCGAAAACTGCCAGCTCATGGCGGTCATGGCGCACGGCACGGCCGTCGATGTCCTCGACTGCTATTTCACCGGCGATTTCGGCAGTCACGTAGTCGAGTTACTGGGCCATTCCGGGCGCATCGAAGGATGCACTCTTCGGGTAAAGGATGGCGACACAGTCGCCTTCGGCTTCTCCACTGACCGGTCGCACTACTACCACATCGTCAACAACAAGATCTTCGTCGAGGCTGGAGGCCGGATTAACTCACATCCCCTCAATAACTGGCCTCCTAAATTGCCGGGGGGCGAAAGCGTGGCGGGGCGCGAGTACCACGGCATCATCGCCGGAAACATCCTTATCAACAACGGCAGCACAGGCCCCGTCCGGCTGGACGGTTACATGGACCTGGTGCGAGGCAACATTTTCAGGGGTGTGCCAGTCGTCATCGGCTGCCCCAGGGGAGGAATAGGTGTCACCTTCGAGCACAACCTGTTGATCAACACTTCCTTGGAGATCAACAGTCCGCATCGCGGCGAGGACAGCCGTATCCTGATGAACGGTAACCAGTTCTTCCACTCCAGCGTCCGACACACCGACGGGATTGTGGTCTGGGGTAACAACCCTGGCTTTATTACGGAGAATAGCGGCGTGGCGACCATTGCCACCGACCAGACCGCGGTGGTCGTCGCTCACGGCCTCGTAGCGGCGCCCGCCTCCGTACAACTCACCCCGGCGAATAATCTTGGCGCGGCAGCCAAGTTTTGGGTCGAGAAACTGGGCCTGCGCCAGTTCACCATTCGCGTGGACGTCCCGCCAGGAACTTCCGAGGCGGTTTTCCACTGGCGGGCCGTCACCACTGGCGCGCAGACGCGTGGTGCCGTGCCATGACAACGAGACTAGTGCGCCTTCAAGTCTAAGAACTGAGCATGTTGGGCAGCAGTTCGGGCGAGCGCCCCCAGCGTCGGATGATGCCGCCTGAGCAAACCCGCATCGTCGCTGCTCCCCGGCGTGTGAACGCTTACGGCGGAGTTGAGGACCCCGTTCATGCGTTGTTCTCGCTGTCCAATTTGCCCTGGGCTAATTTGTGATGGCCCCGCGGGGCGGGCTGTCAGTTCGATTGGACAGCGAAATTAAGATCTGTCTGCCTGTTTCGTTTTCGCTTTTTTACTTTTCGCGCGGGACGCGGGTTGCGAGTCGGGGAAACCACCCGGTCCGTAATCATCTCCGGCGAGGCTCTTGAGCGCAGAGGCCTTCCACGCAGCAAGTTCTGCCTTCATCGTCGCGACGCGCTCCGGCTGTTGCGCGGCCAGGTCGGTGGTTTCGTTGGGGTCCTGCGAGACGTCGTACAGCAGCACGGGCGCGAGTGGCTGGCTACCGCCCTTTTTCTTGCCTTTGCCCTGCACGGCGAAAGTGTGCAGCTTGTACGGCCAGTCGAGCAGCGCGGCGTGTGAGCCTTCCTGGTTGAGCCGCGCGACGAAGGGAATCGCCTTGCTGCGCTTAGCCATCTTTCCGAGGAACAGCGGTAGCAGGTTGATGCCATCGAGGGGTTGAATCTGCTTCTCGGCCTTTGCGCCGGTGGCGGCGAGTACCGTCGGGTAGATGTCGAGGGTCGAGCAGGGCACGTTGCTGATAATCGGACGCGGGATGCGCGCTGGCCATTCGACGAGACCGGGGACGCGCAGGCCCCCTTCCCACAGCGTCCCCTTGCTGCCGCGCAGGTTGCCGGTGGACTTTGGCCCCGCCGCTCCGCCGTTATCGCTGCAATACCACAGGAGCGTGTTGTCCGCGAGGTTAAGTTCGCGCAGTGTTGCACGCAGCTTGCCCACGTTGCGGTCAATGCCCGTGAGTTCGCCATAGTAGTTCTGCTCGTTCTCCGGCAGCGCTGCATACGCCGCCTTGTCTTTGGGCAGCGCCTCGTGCGGCGTGTGCGGGTTACCAAACCACAACACCACCAGAAACGGCCGGCCCGCGCCGGCCTGCTGACGGATGAACCGGAGTGCCTCGTCCGTCGCGATGTCCGAGCCGTCTCCGTGGAATTTTTCCGCGACGCCGTTGCGTCCCAGGACGGGATCGAGGTCGAAGAAATTGTCGGCCGAGATCCACTCGTCGAAGCCCAACTTGCCCGGCGACAGCGGGTCCTCGGCGAGGATGGCGCGGCCAGGTGGCGTCTTGGTGTCGCGGTCGCCATTCTTACCGTTCAGGTGCCATTTGCCAAAGTGCCCCGTCGCATAGCCTGCGGACTGGAGCACCCGTGCGACGGTCAACTCTTGCGCGCGGATCGGCGAGCCGGGGCTGAACGTCCCCATACGATGCGGATGCCGGCCCGTCATCACACTGGCCCGCGTAGGCGAACAGTTGAAGTGCGCCGTGTAGAACCGATTCAGCCGCAGCCCGGCGGCGGCCAGCGCGTCGAGGTTCGGCGTCTTGAGTTGCGGATGGCCGTTGTAGCCGGCGTCCCCCCAACCCTGGTCGTCGGCCATGACGAGGACTACGTTCGGGCGCGCGGATTCTTCGGCCGGCACGATCGATGGCGCGAGACAGAACGCGGCGACCACGACGAACGATCTTGACGTCAGTTGCATAGGGTGCCTTTCCATGGAGTCATGTGCCCGGAGTGGGATTGATCGTCACTTCACGGAGTTCCGAGCGTGGACATTTCGCTTAACCGATAGCCGCATGCGAGGCCGGAGTTCACTCGCGCCTCGCCTCGCCCCAGATCCTCTGCAGCAGGTCATGCAGCGCCGGGTCGTGCTCGTGGAGTTCTGCCCGAACGAACGGGTAAAAGTCATTCCGGTAGAAGAAGGCCTCGGTCCCCTCGGCGAAGTATTCCTTGTGATTGCTCAGCCCGTAGTGGCGAACCTTCTTGCCGGTATAGAGCAGGACCTCTTCGTAGACGCGCGCCGCTTTCGCCCGGTCGAATACGGCGATGATTTCAGGGTTGTCGAAGCTGAGAACCTGGTCGTGGAACCCGTGCGCCAACTCGTGCAGAATCACGGCGGGATGCTTGAGCATCTGTTCGCGCGACAGCAGTTCGCGCGCCTGAGTGATGTGAACCTTGCGCGTCAGCCGTGGATCGTGGCCGTGCGACTCCAGCCAATCTTGGCTTGGGTGATACTGCATCGCCTTGAGTGTCGGGTGGCTGTGCTCGATCCACAGTTCGATCCGTCGCAGCTTCTCGAGTGGTTCGGCGGAAACCAGGATCTGGATGCGCTGCAAGTGATTGGCGAGCATCGTTAAGGCCCTGGCTCCCTCGGCGGCGTGCTCGCCGTCGAGCAGCGCCGGCTCGACGTGCACCGTCCAGCCTTCGATGACGCGGCGGACAGGGTCGAATCGGGCGGCCGAGTTTCTGGATTTCTTCTTCTTCGCCGAGGGCGGTTCCGTGCTCGGATCGCGGGGCCGGTAGTCGGCTGGATGGGCGAGCAGTCGGGGTTCGACGGTGACCTGGCCCGTGTCGCCCTGCTGTTGACGCCAGTCGGCGAGCCGATCGCTCAGTTGCTTCAAGACCGCGGCATGCGCCGGGTCGCCGGCCAGATTGTGTTGTTCATGCGGGTCGCGGCGCAGATCGTACAGCTCGTCGCTCGGCCGCTGGTTATAGCGCTGCACCACGGCCGCCGCTCGCCTGTCGGACTTCGCCAACGCGGACCATTCCAGGAAGTACCGCCAGCCGTCGCCGCTGCCGCCACCCTGGTCGATGTGCGTCGTGTGCGCCCAGTCGGCATGCAGATTCTGGATGTACTTGAACTCGGCAGTGCGCACGCTGCGGATCGGGTAGATGTTCATGCGGCCGTCGTTGTTGTGCGTCGTGAAGATCGCGTCGCGGTGCGCGTCGCGCTCGCCGCGCAGCACGGGCAGGAACGAGCGGCCGTCGATCCCCCCCGGGACGTCCCCCCCCCCC